>DASUHN010000297.1 GCA_036273495.1 Acidimicrobiales bacterium
CCCCCGAGGACCAGGCCTGAGCCGGGCGCCCGGTCACCGGAGGTCGGCCAGGGGGACCACCCGGCAGTCGGTCCGGCCCGGGTCGCTCTCCGGGAGGAGGAAGCGCCAGAAGATCGTGCCCTGGCGGTGGCCCTCGCAGTCGAGCCAGTTGGGCAGGCCGGGATCGGCCTGGGCCACGGCTATGCGGTAGGTCCCGTCCGCCTCGAGGGCGATCTGGCTCATGTTCAGGGACGAGCGGCGGTTCCGGTACTCGAGGGTCTGCATGTGCCGGTTCCACAGCATGACGTTGGCGAAGGCGCACTTCGGTAGGGCGCCCGTCATGAGCAGCGCCTGGTCGGGCGCCAGGTCCCAGCGGGCCAGGGCGTAGGTGATGTCGGCGGCTCCCGGCACGGGCAGCCCCGAGTCGCGGAAGCTGAACGGGGCGGGCAGCACGTTGGGCTCGTTGGAGACGAACGGGACCGGGGACGGGGCGCCGAACAGCCCCTGACCGAGCGTGGTCTGGCGGAGGAACGCCACCCCCTCCTGCATCCGCTCGGCCAGCACGGCGTCGCTGAGCGGCGGAGGCGGAGGCACGCCGTCGAGGGTCTCGATCCCGATGGTGACGTGGACGGCCGGGTCGTTCTGGGCCGACGTCGGCAGCTGGTAGTAGCTGCGGACCACGACGGTGTGGGCGGCGGGGTCGAGCCGCACCCAGTTGCCGGGGCGCTCCTCGGCGCTGAGCACCAGCTCGTAGGAGCCGTCGGCCCCGATCTCGAATTGGCGGTCGTTGAGGTCCCCGAGGAGCGGGCCGGCCATGCCGCCGTCGGGGGCGCGGCCGTGGATCGTGAACGACGTGTAGCACTCTTGACCGACGGTCCCGAACACCCGGTAGTTCCGGTCCCCCCGGACGCGGGCGAAATGGTAGATGGCGTCCGGGTTGTCTCCCTGCAGCTTGCGGGCGGGGGAGACGATCGACGCGAAGCGGGGGTGGTCGGGGTCGGCCTCGAAGAACAGCTCCGACGCCGCCGACAGGATCTGGCCGACGTAGCGGTACCCCTCCACCACGTCGAGGGGATCGCTGAACCGCTTCTCGGACAGGACGTAGTCGTCGCGGATCTCGGCCAGCGCCGCGATGAGCGCGTCGAAGGCCGCCGTGGTGGCCGGAGCTCGGTTCATGGTCGCCCCCGTCGTTGTCGCCCGGTCGGGAAAGGGCCTATAACAAGGCCGTGTCTAGCGCGAAGGAGACGGCGTCGTGAAAGCTCTGGTTTTCGGGGTGGCGCCGGAGCCGTGGTCCCCGCCGGACGACGGCAACCCGCTCCTGCGCAACCTGGCCGTGTCCCCCATGCGGCTGGTCGACATGCCCGACGCCCGCCCCCTGCGGCCGGACTGGGTCGTGACCCGGCCCCGGCTCGTCGGTATCTGCGGCTCGGACTCCAAGCAGGCCCTGCTGGACTTCGGGACCGAGGTGGCGGACAGCCCGATGATGGCGTTCTGCTCGTTCCCTCAGGTCATGGGCCACGAGGTGGTCGCCGAGGTCGTCGAGCTGGGCCCGGAGGCGGTCGGCCTCGAGGTCGGCCAGCGGGTGGTGCTGAACCCGTGGCTCACCTGCGCGCCCCGCGGCATCACCCCGGTCTGCCCGGCGTGCGCGGCCGGGGACCTGAGCCTCTGCCACAGCTTCAGCGAGGGTTCGATCAGCGCCGGGATCCACACCGGCGTCTCGAGCGACGCCACCGGCGGGTACGCCGAGCTGATGCCGGCGCACACCAGCATGCTGTTCCCCGTACCGGCCGGACTGGCCGACGAGCAGGCGGTGTTTGCCGATCCCTTCGCCGTTTCGTTGCACGGGGTGACCCGCCACCCGCCGCCCCCGGGGGGGAAGGTCCTGGTCTACGGGGCGGGCGCCCTCGGGCTGTGCGCCATCGCCATCCTCCGGGCCTTCCATCCCGACGTGGAGATCGCGGTGGTGGCCCGCTTCCCCGCCCAGGTCGAGATGGCCCGGCGCCTGGGGGCGGCGGTGGTCGTCGATCCCCAGGACCGGCTGGCGATCATCGAGGAGCTGGCGGCGTGGTCCGGCGGCCGCCTGGCCAAGGGGGGGATGATGCCCGACGGCGAGGCCCTGCCGATGTGCCATCCGGGCGGCGTCGACGTGGTCTACGACACGATCGGCAAGGCCGAGACGTTCGAGGTCGGGGTCCGCCTGCTCAAGGCCCGGGGCACGCTGGTGAAGAGCGGGGTCCACGGCCCCGCCCGCTGGGAGTGGACGCCGCTGTACTTCAAGGAGATCTCGTGGGTGGGCTCGAACGCCTTCGGCGTCGAGGAGGTCGACGGGCAGCGGGCCCACGGCATCGAGCACTACCTGGCGATGGCGGCGGCGGAGCGGGTGGACCTGACCGGGATGCTCACCCACACCTTCCGCCTGCCCGAGTGGCGGGACGCCTTCGCCACCATCGCCGACCAGGGCCGCACCGGCGCCATCAAGGTGGCCATCGACCACCGTTGAGCCCGGGGTTCTATAACGCAACCCACCGGGCTATGATTGGTGGGTGGAACGCAAGAGCTTCGCCGACATGCACTGCTCGGTGGCCCAGTGCCTGGAGGTGGTGGGGGAGTGGTGGTCGATGCTCATCGTTCGCGACGCCTTCCTCGGCGTCACCCGCTTCGACCAGTTCCAGGAGCGCCTCGGCATCTCCCGCAACGTTCTCAACCAGCGCCTCAACCGTCTGGTCGACGCCGGCGTGCTGGAGAGGGCCATCTACAGCGAGCACCCGCCCCGGTACGACTACCGGCTGACGGCCAAGGGTCGCGACCTGTGGCCGGTGCTCACGACCATGCGCCAGTGGGGTGACAAGCACGCCGCTCCCGACGGCCCGCCCCTCCACCTCGTGCACACGGCGTGCGGGAAGGTCTCCCACGCCGTGATGACCTGCTCGGCATGTGGCCAGCGGCTCACGGGGCGCGACGTCCGCGCCGTCCCCGGACCGGGTGACCTCGATGCCCTGGTGGAGGCGGTCGTCTCCGACTGACCGGCGCGGTCAGCCACCGCCGGCCGGCGGCAGGAACCGGTCGAGCGAGCCGATCACCTCGTAGAACTCGGCCACGGTGCGGTGGATGATGTCCCGCACGGGCAGCAGCTCCCGTATGCGCCCCGCCACCTGACCGCCGAAGGCGAAGCCCCGGTCGAGGTGGCCGCCGAAGTAGAGGTCGAGGATGCCGTCGATGCCGACGGTGGCGCCCATCACGACGCTGGGCTCGTGCTCCAGGGCCTCGGTGAACGGCGTGCGCATCACCCGGTAGGCGGGACTCGAGTACGGGCTGAGCACGACCGTGTCGGTGGCGTCGGCGTCCATCACCAGGCGCTTGTAGTTCTCGTGCACCGGTGACTCGAGCGACGACACCATGCGCGTGCCCATCTGCACGCCCTCGGCCCCGAGGGCGAAGGCGGCCGCCATCGACACCCCGTCCACCATCCCCCCGGCCGCGATGACCGGCAGGTCGAACTCGGCGCAGACCTGCGGCAGGAGCACGATGGTGGATACGGGGCGGGTGCTCTTGAACCCGCCCCCCTCGCCGCCTTCGACCACGAGCCCGTCCACCCCGGCCGCCACCGCCTTGGCGGCGGCGCGCAGCGAGGGGACGACATGGAACACCGTGATGCCGGCGTCGTGCAGCGCCTGGGTGTACCGGGCCGGATCCCCGGCCGAGGTGGTGACGAAGCGCACGCCCTGGGCGGCCACGAAGCCGACCACGTCGAGTCCGCCCACGAGCATCTGGGCGATGTTCACGCCCCAGGGCCGGTCGGTCAGCTCGCGCATCTTCTCCATCTCGACGCGGACCTCGTCGAGGCGCCCCGACGAGGTCTCGACGATCCCGAAGGCGCCGGCCTCACACACCGCGGATGCCAGCTGGGCCCGGGCGATGAACCCCATCGGGGCCTGGACGATCGGGTAGTCGACGCCCAACAGCTCGCTCACCCGGGTGCGCAGCGGAGCGGGGGAGTCCATGGGAACGCGCAACCTAGTTGTCGGCCCCCGGGTCAGCCGCCCAGGGCCCGGCGCACCGCGGCCAACCGACCGGGCACGACCCGCCACCGCGTCCACTTGCCCCGGCGCTCCCCGGTGATCAGGCCCGCCCCGGCCAGGATCCGGGTGTGGTGCGAGACCGTGGGCTGGCTCCGCCCGAGCGGTCCCTCGAGGTCGCACGAGCAGACCTCCCCCTGGGCGGCCACGAGCGACAGCAGCCGGAGCCGCACCGGGTCCCCGAGGGCGGCGAGCACCCGGGCCAGCTCTACCGCCTCGTCCTCCCCGAGGGGGGCGGCGGTGAGCGACGGGCAGCACAGCGAGTCGTCGGTTGTGACCCCGGCCGGCGTCGACCTGGCTGCTGCACCTCCCATGTGGCCATACCTCCTCTGGGACCGTCCTCCCATTGACATTCCTCGATGTGTCGCGGTAGGTTCACATCGACAATCCTCGATCTTACTGGAGGGGACCGATGTCACGAGTCCAGCTGGCCCTCAACGTGTCCGACCTCGACGCCGCCATCGACTTCTACTCGCGGCTCTTCGACACCGCCCCGGCCAAGGTCCGGCCCGGCTACGCCAACTTCGCCGTCACCGAGCCCCCGCTCAAGCTGGTCCTGATCGAGGGCGGGGGCGCGCCCGGGAGCCTCAACCACCTGGGCGTGGAGGTCGAGACCAGCGAGCGGGTGGGCGCCGCCCAGGTCCGCCTCGCCGGCCAGGGCCTGGCCACGGCCAGCGAGGACGAGGTCACCTGCTGCTACGCGGTGCAGGACAAGGTGTGGGTCGACAGCCCCGACGGGACTCCGTGGGAGATCTACACGGTCCTGGCCGACGCCGAGATGCCCGGTGCGGAGCTACGAAGCGCCGAGCCGTCGCAGGCCGAGTGCTGCGCGGCCCGGCCCGACCTGGCGTGACGGAGGCGCCCGCCGAGCTGGCCCGGCGGGCTCTGGCCGAATTCGTCGGGACGGCGCTGTTGGTGGTGGCCGTCATCGGGTCGGGGATAGCCGCCGCCCGGCTGTCTCCCGGGAACGTGGGGCTGGAGCTCTTAGAGAACGCCGCCGCCACCGCCGGGGCCCTGGTGGCGATCATCCTGGCCGTCGGGCCGGTGTCCGGCGCCCACCTCAACCCGATCGTCACCCTGGCCGACCGGTGGTTCGGGGGGATCGACACCCCCGCCGCCGCCGGGTATGTGGGGGCGCAGCTGGCCGGAGGGTGGGCGGGGGCGGTCGTCGCCAACCTGATGTTCTCCCGGCCGGCCGTCGAGCTGGCCACCCGCAGCCGCACCGGCGGCGGAGTATGGCTGGCCGAGGCTGTGGCCACGTTCGGCCTGGTGCTGGTGGTCTTCGGGGTGGTCCGGTCGGGACGGGCCGGCGCCGCTCCGTTTGCCGTCGGCGCCTACATCGGCGGGGCCTACTTCTTCACCGCCTCGACGAGCTTCGCCAACCCGGCGGTGACCTTCGGCCGGATGTTCTCCGACAGCTTTGCCGGGATCCGACCCTCCTCGGCGCCGGCGTTCGTGGCCGCCCAGGTCGTGGGTGGGGCGCTCTCGGTGGCGGTCGTGGGCTTCCTTTACCCGGGCGTGGAACGCGCCGCCGCCGACGTCTTGATGCCCCATCCCCCCGTCGTACCCGCCCCGGAGCCGCCCTTGCCAGAATGAGGCCGATGCCGACCACCATCGACGTCGACGAGGCCCAGGTCCGGGCCCTCACCGAGAAGCTGCTATCCGACTTTGCCGGCTCCGACGACCGCGCCTTCTTCGGCGCCCAGTTCGACCTCGGCCTGGCCCGGGTCGATCACCCCCGCGGCTACGGAGGTCTCGACGCCGAGCCCCGGCTGCAGGACGTCGTCGACTCGACGCTGGAGGCGGCCGGACGGCGCGGCCAGTGGATGCGCAACCCGATGGGCATCGGCATGTGCGGGCCGACGATCGTGGCGTGGGGCACCGACGAGCAGAGGCAGCGTTTCCTCCGGCCGATCTTCACCGCCGAGGAGATCTGGTGCCAGCTGTTCTCGGAGCCGGGGGCGGGTTCTGACGTGGCCGGGCTGTCCACCCGCGCCATCCGCGACGGGGACGAGTGGGTGATCAGCGGCCAGAAGGTCTGGACGTCGTCGGCCCACCTCGCCAAGTGGGGCCTGCTGCTGGCGCGCACCGACCCCGACGCGCCGAAGCACAAGGGCCTCACCGCCTTCGTCGTCGACATGCACGGGCCGGGCGTCGAGGTGCGGCCCCTGCGCCAGATGTCGGGTGGGGCCAGCTTCAACGAGGTGTGGTTCTCCGAGGCCCGGACCCCCGAGTCCTTCCGCGTCGGCCCGGTGGGGGAGGGATGGAAGGTGGGGACGGCCACCCTCATGAACGAGCGGGTCTCGATCGGCGGGACGGTGGCGCCGCGGGGCAGCGGGCCCATAGCCCAGGCTCTCGAGGTCTGGGCCGCCGCCGGCCGCTCCGATCCGGTGGCGCGCGACCGCCTGGCCCGACTGTGGATCGAGGCCGAGGTGCTCCGGCTCGGGAACATGCGGGCCCAGGCTCTGCGCGCCAAGGGGGTTCCGGGCCCCGAGGGCTCGATCCTCAAGATGGGCGGTGCCCTGCTCAACCAGCGGATTGCCGAGTTCACCGTCGATCTGCTCGGGCCGGACGGGATGCTGTGCTCCGGCTACCGGCCGGGCAGCCGGGAGGAGCTCATGGCCGATCCCGTCATCGGCTTCCTCTCCAGCCAGTCGAGCACCATCGCCGGCGGCACGTCGGAGGTCATGCGCAACATCCTGGGCGAGCGGGTGCTCGGACTGCCGCGTGAGCCGGGGGTCGACCCGTCCACGCCGTGGAGCCAGATCCCCCGCAGCTGACGGGCCCGGACCGCTTGTCCCCCGACTGGCAGACGATCTCGTCGCTCGCGACTGCGGGCGGGACCCTCGTGCTGGCGGTCGCCACCTTCTCGGCCGTGCGCTCCTCGAACCGGTCGGCGCGAGTTGCCGAGCAGTCCCTCCTCACCAACCTGCGCCCGCTGCTGCTGCCCTCGCACTACGACGACCCGGCCCACAAGGTCGTGTGGCAGGACCAGCACGTGGTCCGGGTCCAGGGCGGTCACGCCGTCGTCGAGGAGCACGACGGCGTGATCTACCTCGCCCTGTCGCTCCGCAACGTCGGCGCCGGGCTGGCCCTCCTGCACGGCTGGTACCCGCGGCCCGACCTGGTGTTCAGCGACGTCGCGCATCCCGACCCCCCGGAGTTCCGGCGCCTGACCATCGATCTGTACGTGCCCGCCGGCGGCACCGGCTACTGGGAGGGCGCCATCCGCGACGAGAGCGACCCGGTCCGGGCCGGGATCATGCGCTGCCTCGACGAGCGGACCTCGTTCACCATGGAGCTGCTGTACGGGGACCAGGAGGGGGGCCAGCGGCGGATCAGCCGTTACATGCTCATCCCCGCCGGCGACGGCGGGTGGTACTTCCAGGGTGGGCGCCACTGGAACGTGGACCGGCCCGACCCGCGCTGAAGTCGGGCCTCGCTCAGCCGATGGCGGCGGCCACGGCGTGGATGACCAGACCGACGGTCGCTCCGACGACGGTCCCGTTGATCCGGATGAACTGCAGGTCGCGGCCGAGGAGGAGCTCGAGCTGACCGGAGGTCTGGGCGGCGTCCCACCGGTCGATGGTCACGGTCACCAGGCCCGCCAGCTCGTCGCGGAACTGCTCGGCCAGCGCACGCGCC
>DASUHN010000298.1 GCA_036273495.1 Acidimicrobiales bacterium
ATGGTCGGGTTCGGATGAGAGTCGGCCCCGGATGAAGACCCTCACCCCGCCCCGCCGGCCGCCGGCGCCGGACGTCCCCCGGATCGACCCCCGGATCCGGCAGCGCCGGATAGCCGTCACGCGCCATCAGGGTCGCCGGCGCCTGCGCGTGCTGATCGGGGCGCTGGCCCTCGCCATGGCGATCGTGCTGGCGGTCGTCGTGCTGCACATGTCGTGGTTCCGGGTCTCCTACATCGAGGTGCGGGGGGCGGCGCACTCCGGCGTCGCCCGGGTCGACGCCGCCGCCCGGGTGGCCCTGCACCGGCCCCTCCTCAGCGTCGACACCGCCACGGTGGCCAGCCGGGTCGAGCGCCTGCCGTGGGTGGCCGAGGCCCGCATCGCCAAGTCGTGGCCGTCGACCCTGGTCGTGACCGTCGTGGAGCGGACCCCGGTGGCCCAGGTGGCCGACGGGTCGCGCTGGGCCGTGCTCGACGGCACCGGGCGGGTGCTGGCCGTCGCCGACACCCGGGCTCCCGGCCTGATCGTGCTGACCTGGACCGGGGCGGTGCCCGGACCCGGCGTCCGGATGGCGGCGCAGGCCCGGGCGCCCCTGGCGGTGGCGAGCGGTCTCACCGCCCTCACCCGGCCCGGGCCCGGCGTTCCCGCCCCGGTCGTCTCGCTGGCCGTGGGAGCCGGCGGGGGAGTGGCGTTGGACCTGGCCGGGGGCGCGGTCGTCGACCTGGGGCCACCCGCTGACCTCACGTCCAAGCTGACCGCGCTGGCCACCCTCGAGTCCGAGGTCGACCTGTCGGGCGTGAAGACCATCGATCTGCGGGTGGCCGGTCAGCCGGTCTTGACCCGCGGTTGAGCACGCCGTACGGTGTCTCGGTTCGCCTCAGGTTGACATAACTATCAACCTCCAGTAGAGGTTGAGGCGCTGACGGGAAGGGCCCGACACCACATGGCGGTTGGATCGCAGAACTACATAGCGGTGATCAAGGTCGTCGGCATCGGCGGCGGCGGTGTCAACGCCGTCAACCGGATGATCGACGCCGGGCTCAAGGGAGTCGAGTTCATCGCCGTGAACACCGACGCCCAGGCGCTGTTGATGAGCGACGCCGACGTCAAGCTCGACATCGGCCGCCAGCTCACCCGGGGACTGGGCGCCGGCAGCGACCCCGACGTCGGCCGGGCCGCCGCCGAGGAGCATCGGGACGAGATCGAGGAGGTGCTGAAGGGCGCCGACATGGTCTTCATCACCGCCGGCAAGGGCGGCGGGACCGGCACCGGTGGCGCCCCCGTGGTGGCCGAGATCGCCAAGGGCCTCGGCGCGCTGACCATCGGCGTGGTGACGCGGCCGTTCTCGTTCGAGGGGCGGCGCCGCGCCGTTCAGGCCGACTCGGGCATCCAGAAGCTGAAGGAGAAGGTCGACACCCTCATCATCATCCCGAACGACCGCCTGCTGACCGTCTCCAACGACAAGACGTCGATGGTCAACGCCTTCAAGATGGCCGACGAGGTGCTCCTGCAGGGCGTGCAGGGCATCACCGACCTGATCACCACCCCGGGTCTCATCAACACCGACTTCGCCGACGTGAAGATGATCATGAGCAACGCCGGTACCGCCATCATGGGCATCGGCACCGCGTCGGGTGAGGGCCGGGCGGTGAACGCCGCACGCGCCGCCATCACCAGCCCGCTGCTCGAGGCGTCGATCGAAGGGGCACGCGGCATCCTGCTGAACATTGCCGGCGGCAGCGACCTCGGGCTGTTCGAGGTCAACGAGGCGGCCGAGATCATCCACGGCGTGGCCCATGCCGACGCCAACATCATCTTCGGCAGCGTCATCGACGACGCCCTCGGGGACGAGGTGCGGGTCACCGTCATCGCGGCCGGCTTCGAGCGGTGGGAGGAGCGCTCGCCCGAGGATCGCCGGCTGGCCGGGATCTCGGCGTCGCGGGGCCTCGCGGGAGAGCCGGACGTCGACCTCGGGGACGACGACTTCGACGTCCCGTCATTCCTCAAGTAGTCGCCCTCCCGGGAGGGGTCCGGGCGGTGTGGACCGGGCGGGCCGAGGGGGATCTGGGACCTGGTGCCGGGGCTGACGCCCCGGTCCGCCGCCGGGCGGTGATCGACCGGCCCTGGGCGTGGCTGCGCCAGGTCCACGGCGCCGACGTCGTGGTCGTGACGCCGGGAGGGGTGGTCGAGGGGCTCGAGGCCGACGTGCTGGTCTCGCCCCCGCCGGAGGCGGCGCCGGGCCCGGACGTGGCCCTGGCCGTGTTCACCGCCGACTGCGCCCCGCTGGCCCTGGCGAGCCCCGAGGGGGTCATGGCGGCGGTGCACGCCGGATGGCGCGGCGTGGTGGCCGGGGTCGTGCAGGCGGCGGCGGACGCCATGCGCCGGGCCGGCGCCCGGGCCGTGACCGGCGCCCTCGGACCCTGCATCCACGCCGAGTGCTACGAGTTCGGCGCGTCCGAACTCGGAGCCGTCGAGAGCGCCGTCGGGCGGCCCGTCGGCGGTCGCACGTCGTGGGGCACCTCCGCCCTCGACCTGCCGGCCGCGGTCGCGGCCGCGGCCGACTCGGCGGGCATCGACGTCGTGTTCTCTTCTCCCGTCTGCACGGCCTGCTCCCCGGACCTGTACTCGTACCGGGCCCGGGAGGACGCCGAACGCCAGGCTCTCGTTGTCTGGCGCGACTGAAGCGCGAGCCGAGCCGAGCGCCGTGCCCTCCCCGGAGTCGGTGGCCGAGGCCCTGGCCGTCGTGCGCCGGCGGATCGCCTCCGCCACGGCGCGTCCCGAGCGGGTGGAGGTGGTGGCGGTCACCAAGGGCCACGGCGCCGAGGCGGTGCGCTCGGCGCTGGCGGCGGGCGTCCTCGACGTCGGCGAGAACTACGCCCGGGAGCTGCTGGCCAAGGAGGCCGAGCTGCCTTCCGGCTCCCCCCGCCGGTGGCACTTCCTCGGCGCCGTGCAACGCAACAAGGTCCCCGAGCTGGCGGCGCTGGTGGCGGTGTGGCAGTCGGTGGACCGGGCCGAGGAGGCACGCCGCATCGCCTCGTTCCGGCCCGGCGCCACGGTGCTGGTCGAGGTGGCCCTCTTCTCGGGCCCGGGGCGGGGAGGGGTGGCCCGGCCGGCCGCGGCCGGCCTCGTCGAGGAGGCCCGTTCGCTCGGGCTGGCGGTGGCGGGGCTGATGGCGGTGGGGCCCCCGGGCCCGCCCGAGGACGCCCGGCAGGGCTTCCGGTGGCTGGCGAGCGAGGCGCGCCGGCTCGGACTCAGCGAGGTGTCGATGGGTATGTCGGCGGATCTGGAGGTGGCCGTGGAGGAGGGCTCGACCATGGTCCGCGTGGGCACGGCGCTGTTCGGTCCGCGCCCGGGAGCACCTGGCCTGGGACGATAGAGTCCCGAAGGGAGGAGGAACATGGCTTCGTTCGTCCGCCGCGCGATGGTCTATCTGGGCCTCGTCGACGACGAGTACGAGGAGTACGAGGCGTACGAGGAGCCGGTCGCGGCCCCAGCGCCGCCGCCGGCTGCGCCGACGCGCCCCGCGCCGCGCTCGTACACGGCGCCTCCCGAGACCGGAGGCAGCATACGGACCCTCCACGTCACCGAGGAGGCTCCGCCGGCGGTCGCGCCCGCGCCCCGGCCCGCCGTGGTCCGCCCGCTCACGCCCACCCAGACGGCCAAGGTCCACGTCGTGGCGCCGGGCCAGTTCAGCGACGCCCAGGAGATAGGGGACAGGCTGAAGGCCAACCAGCCGGTCATCGTCAACCTGCAGAACGCCGACCGGGAGCTGTCCCGGCGGATGATCGACTTCTGCAGCGGGTGCACCTACGCCCTCGGCGGATCGATGGACAAGGTGGCCGAGCAGGTCTTCCTCCTCACCCCGTCCAATGTCGAGGTGTCGGCCGAGGAGAAGCGCCGCCTGCAGGAGCGGGGGCTGTACCGGGCCTAGCCCCGGTCCGCGCCGTGCAGATCGTCCACTGGCTGATCCAGCTCTACGTGATCCTCATCTTCGGGAGGATCATCCTCAGCTGGTTCCCGATGTCCCCCGGCTCGGCCCTGGGGCCGGTCCACCAGTTCCTGTACTCGGTCACCGAGCCGGTGCTGGGGCCGGTACGACGGATCCTGCCCCCTGTCCGCATGGGGGCGGTAGGGCTCGACCTGTCCCCGTTCATCGTGCTCGTGGGGCTGCAGATCCTGGCCGGCCTGATCTGAGGCCGCCCCTGACGGGCCCGCTCCCGAAGGCCCCGCCCGGGGCCGCCCGGAGGCCGCCGGGCTCCCGGAAGGGACTCCTCCGGCTCCCGGTACCGGGGTGGGCCCGCGCCTACACTGCCCCGGTTCGCCGACGCCCACTCCCGGAATGGTGGTGCCCGTGCTCCTGCTTCTGACGATCTTCCTGGTCCTGGTCGGCGCCGTCATGCTGATCATCGGCTTCATCCAGGACTCGCTCGTCCCCATCTACATCTCGATCGGTTGCAGCGTGGCGGCGGCCGCGGTCCTGATCGCCTTCTCGCGGATGTCGCGCCGCCAGGGCGTGCGCGTCGTGAGCCTGCCGCGTGAGGAGCTGACGCCGGAACCCGCCGCCCCGGCGTCCGAAGGGGTCGTGACGGAGTCGATCACCGTGCTCGGGCCCACCGGCGCCGAGGCCGAGCCGGCCACCGAGGAGGCGGGCCCGACGCGGGAGGCCGTGCTCGTCGGAGCCCCGTTCGGTGACGAGGACGTCGACGAGGACGGGGACGGCCAGGAGCCGGAAGCCGACCGGCCCGCCGCCGCTTCCGCCACCACCGGCCTGCTGGCCCAGGCGGAAGCGGGCGCCGGCGGCCGGGCCGAGGATGTCCTCGCCGAGGCCCCGGTGCCGGACCCGACCGAAGAAGCGGCCCCGGCGGCAGCCGCCGCTACGGGGGTGGGCCGGACGGCGGCGTCGCGGGCCACGTCCAAGGCGGCCGGGGTGAAGAAGGCGGCGCCCCGCAAGGCCGCGACCAAGGCGAGCCCGGCCAAGAAGGCGGCCACCAGGACGACCGCGGCCAAGACGTCGGCGGCGCGCACCACCTCGTCGAGGTCGGCGGCGTCCAAGTCCGCGGCGTCCAAGAGCGCGGCGTCGAAGACGACAGGCGCCAAGGCGGCCGCCACCAAGAAGACAGCCGCGAAGGCCGCGCCCGCCAAGAAGGCCGCCACCAAGGCGACCGGAGCCACCCGGGCCGGCACGACCAAGAAGGCGGCCGGCAAGACCGCGGCCAAGAAGTCGACCGGCGGCACGGGCACGAGGAGGGGCTCGGGGTCCTGAGGATCCCGACCGCCGCCGGGCCCCGCTCTACGGGGCGCGCGTGAGAGCGGCGGAGGCCGTCCGCCCGTCGTCGAGCTCCAGGGGCACGGCCGGGCGCTCCCCGGCGGAGAACTCCACCCGCGCCGCCAGCACCTCTCTCGCGATCAGCCGGGCGTGGGGGCGCAGCTCGTCCACGCCGGAGAGCCACAGCTCGATGCGGTCGGACATCTCCAGCCCGGCGTCCCGGCGCAGCGACTGCACCTGGCGGATCACGTCCCGCAGCATCCCGCGGGTGCGCAGCTCGTCGTCGATGTCGAGGTCCAGCGCCACCGCGGCCGTGCCCTCCCTCGAGACGGCAAAGCCCTCCCGTCCCCTGACCCGGACCTCGACCTCGTCGGCGGTGAGCTCAACCGGGCCTCCGCTCAGCTCGAGGCGCACCGGGCGGCCCTGCTCGAGCTCGGACACGAGCGCCTGGGCATCGGCGCCGGCGAGGGCCGGGCGAACCTCCTTCACCCGCTCCCCGAGCCGCGGTCCCAGCACCCGGAAGTCGGGCACCAGCTCGAAGGACAACAGCTCCCCGATGCGGTCGGCCACCACGACCTCGTCCACGTTCAGCTCCTCGGCCACCAGCGCGGCCAGCAGCTCGGGGCTGTCGGGCGGCAGCGCGACGAGAGCCCGGCGCAACGGCTGGCGCACCTTCACCCCGGCCTGAGAGCGGCCGGCCCGACCGAGCGACACCAGGTGCCGGGCCAGGTCCATCTGCGCCGTCAGGTCGGTGTCGGCGCCATCGGAGGTGGGCCCGGGCCACCTCTGCAGGTGCACCGACGCCTCCTCACCCGCTCCGGTCAGCTGGGACCACATCCGCTCGGCCAGGAACGGGCAGAACGGGGCCAGGAGCAGCGCCACCGTCACCAGGGCGTCGTGCAGGGCGGCGTGGGCGGCCAGCCCGTCGGCCTGGTCGAGGTTGGGGTCGGTGCGCCAGAACCGCCGGCGGTTGCAGCGGACGTACCAGTTCGACAGGTCGTCGACCAGCTGTCCCAGGGCGTTCGCCGCCTGCAGGGGCTGGTAGTCCCGCAGGGCGGTGGTCACGTCGGCGACGGCGGAGTCGACCCGGGCCTCGAGCCACCGGTCGAAGAGCGGCCGGTCCGGCCGCGGGGGCACGGCGGGGTCGTCGGGGTCGAAGCGGTTGAGGCCGGCGTAGGTCGAGAAGAAGCTCCAGGTGTTCCACAGCGTCATGAGCACGTCCGACGTCGACGCGTCGATGGCCTCGAAGCTGGTGCGGGTCGACGTCCACGGCGAGCCCTGGTGGAACATCCACCACCGCAGCGGGTCGGCGCCGCGCGTGTCGAGGATCGACCACGGATCGACCACGTTGCCGAGGCTCTTGGACATCTTCCGGCTGTCGGCGTCGACGAGGTGGCCCAGGGAGAGGACGGCCCGGTAGGGCACCGACGAGAACACGAGGGTGTTGACGGCGAGGAGCGAGTAGAACCAGCCGCGCGTCTGGTCGACCGCCTCGCACACGAAGTCGGCGGGAAGGCGGAACGCCTTCTCCGAGCCGGGGGCGTACGGGTAGCCCCACTGGGACGCCGGCATCGATCCCGAGTCGAACCAGGCGTCGATCACCGCCTCGACCCGCCGGGCCGGCAGCGCGCAGTCCGGGCAGGCGAAGGTCACCTCGTCGATGTAGGGCCGGTGCGGATCGACACCGGAGACGTCCCGCCCGACCAGCTCGGACAGCTCGGCCAACGAGCCCACACAGCGGGCGTGGCCGGACTCGCACCGCCACACCGGCAGCGGCGTGCCCCAGTAGCGGTCGCGGGACAGCGACCAGTCGATGTTGTTGGCCAGCCACTCCCCGAACCGGCCGTGCTTGATGTGCTCGGGCCGCCAGGTGACGGTCTCGTTGGCGTCGAGGAGCTCCTGCTTGTGCCGGGACGTGGCGACGTACCACGAGGGCTTTCCCCAGTAGATCAGCGCCGTGCCGCAGCGCCAGCAGTGGGGGTAGGAGTGGAGGTAGGGCTCGGCCCGTACGAGCAGCCCGTCGGCCGCCAGCCGGGCCACGATCTCCTCGTTGGCCTCGCGCACCGACCGGCCGGTGAGCCAGCCGGCGTCGGTGAAGCGACCGTCGGGGCCCACCGGGTTCAGCACCGGCAGGCCCTCCGCCCGCCCGAGGGCCCAGTCGTCGGCTCCGAAGGCAGGGGCGATGTGCACCAGGCCGGTGCCCTCGTCGGCGCTGACGAACCCGGCCGGCACGACCCGCCA
>DASUHN010000299.1 GCA_036273495.1 Acidimicrobiales bacterium
GATGTCCATGAGCACCTGGATGGCGCTGAGGGGATCGACCGACGCCCCGGCGGCCGCCGGCGGGGCCCACGTGAGCACTCCGTCATGACCGTCCGGCCAGCGCACCAGCCAGGCTCCGACTTCGCCCCCGGGCAGGGGCTCGACGAGCGTCAGGGCCGGCCCGCCCATCTTCTCCACCGCCATCCGAAGGGCTAGCGGATCCATCCGCCTGACCGGCTCGGAGGCTGATCCGGTCATGCCGATGATGGTACGGCGAGCCGTGGCGCCTGCCCCGTCCGCGCGCCATGATGAACGCGTGGACGGCATCCACGACCTGGGGGGTATGGACGGATTCGGTCCGGTCGACTGGCGGGCGGAAGAGCCGGTGTTCTCGCAGGACTGGGAACGCCGGGCCCGTGGCCTCGTCTACGCGGTGGTCCTCCACGTCGAGAACCCGACGACGTCGTTGTTCCGCCACGCCATCGAGCGCATCGACCCCGCCGACTACCTCGCCTCCACCTACTACGAGCACTGGCTGGCCGCTGCCGCCTCTCTGGCGGTCGAGGCAGGCCTGGTCGGGCTGGGCGAGCTGGAGGAGCGCAGCGGAGGTCGCTTCCCGGTGGCACGGCCCGTCCGGCCGAACACCCAGGTGGAGGGACCGGTGCCCCCGACCGGTCGCTTCGGCGTAGGCGACCGGGTGAGGGTCCGTGATTTCCACCCCCGAGGCCATACCCGCTGCCCCCGTTACGTCCGGGGCCGATCTGGCGTCGTCGTTCGAGCCGACACCGCCGCATCCGTGCCCGATGTCGAGGCACACTCCGCCGACCGGCGGGCAGAGGCCGTCTATTCGGTCGGGTTCGACGCGTACGAATTGTGGCGTGACGCTCAGCCCGGGGTGCGCGTCCATGTGGATGTGTGGGACAGCTATCTCGAAGCGGCGCGGTGACGGGTCACCACCCCCGTCCGGTCGCGCCGATCGAGCGCCGGGTCGCAGCTCTCGAGGCCCTGCTCACGGAGCGGGGACTGGTCCCGGAAGGGTTCATCGAAGAGGTCAGCCGCCGGTACGAGACCGAGATCGGCCCGATGAACGGAGCCGCTGTCGTCGCCCGGGCGTGGGTCGACCCCGACTACCGGGACCGTCTGCTGGCCGACGGGACCTCGGCCGTGGCCGAGCTCGGCTTCGGGGGCGACGAGGGGCACCACATGGTGGTCGTCGCAAACACCTCGACGGTCCACAACGTCGTGGTGTGCACGTTGTGCTCCTGCTACCCGTGGCCGGTCCTCGGGCTACCGCCGGCGTGGTACAAGGATCCGCCCTACCGGGCCCGCATGGTGCGAGAGCCGCGCACGGTATTGGCCGAGATGGGATGCGTCCTGGAGGACGATGTCGAGATCCGGGTCTGGGACAGCTCGGCCGAGGCCCGCTACCTGGTGCTCCCCCAGCGGCCTGACGGCAGCGAGCATCTCGCTGAGGAGGAGCTGGCCGCCCTCGTGACCCGCGACGCCATGATCGGCGTAAGTCGGCCGTGATCTACGACGGTCCGGCTGCGCCCCCCCGGCGCAACGGGGAGTTGGCCTTCGAAGAGCCGTGGCAGGCCCGGCTCTTCGGGCTCGCGGCCGCCGTCGTCGAGACCCGGTTCGGTGGCGACCGGGAGCCGTTCCGGCGCCGGCTCATCCAAGAGGTCGGCGATCGCCCCGACCGGCCCTACTGGGAGAGCTGGCTGGCTGCCCTGGAGGGCCTGCTCGAGGTTGAAGGCCTCGATCGTCAGCCGCTGCGCCCCTGATTTTCCGTTGGTACAGTGACCGGTCGTGGCGGTTACCGCTCAACTGGAGCTGTCCGACCTCGAGCCTTACCGGCGGGAACTGACGGGCTACTGCTACCGCATGCTCGGTTCCGGCTTCGAGGCCGAGGATGCGGTTCAGGAGACGATGATCAAGGCGCTCCGGGCCGCGGCTGGATTCGAGGGCCGTTCGAGCGTCCGCTCGTGGCTCTACCGCATCGCCAGCAACGTGTGCATCGACATGACCCGCCAGGTTCAGCGCCGGGCCCGGCCGATGGAGATGGGTCCGGCCTCCCCGCCGGACGAATCGTTCCTCGGGCCCTTACGCCCCGAGGCGCCGTGGGTCACCCCGATCGCCGACGGGAAGGTCGTCGACGTGACCGGGGACCCGGCGGAGCTGGCCGTGCAGAAGGAATCCGTACGGCTCGCCTTCGTCGCCGCCCTGCAGCACCTCCCCGCCCGCCAGCGGGCGGCCCTGGTTCTGTGCGACGTGTTGAGCTGGTCGGCCGCCGACGCCGCTGAACTGCTCGAAACGACCACGGCAGCCGTCAACAGTGCCCTGCAGCGGGCCCGAGCGACGCTCACACAGTTGCCCGACGGAGGTCGACCGCGACCTCTCGACACCGACACGGCCGGACTCCTCGAGCGTTACGTCGACGCCTTCGAGCGCTACGACATGGACGCCCTGGCCAAGCTGCTGCACGATGACGCCTACCAGTCGATGCCGCCGTTCGAGATGTGGATCAGGGGAGCGGAGAACATCACCACCTGGATGGTCCAGCCCGGGCCTTCCGCCTGCCGAGGCTCGAGGCTCTTCCCGCTCGGTGAGGTCAACGGATGCCCGGCATTTGCCCAGTACAAGCCCGATCCCGCCGGGGGCATGCAGCCGTGGGGGATCCAGGTGCTCGAGATCTCGGGCGGGAAGATCGCAGAGCTCTCGATCTTCCTGGATCCTCTGGATCCTGAGCGCCTGTTTCCCTCATTCGGCCTCCCAGGCCACCTCGAGTCTTGACCCACTAGGCTTCATTTCGCTCCGGTGAGCCCGGGGTGACGTTCCGTCAGCGAAGTCCGGTGGAATCCCGGCACTGTCCCGCAACGGTAAGGCCCCTCGACGGGGACGAGTCCGGCCGCCTGTCGGGTGTCGACGTGACCAGTCCCTCGGAGCAAGGGCGGTGCGTCCCCGTAGCGGCACGAGCCGG
This sequence comes from Acidimicrobiales bacterium, assembly GCA_036273495.1. Classification (NCBI taxonomy): domain Bacteria; kingdom Bacillati; phylum Actinomycetota; class Acidimicrobiia; order Acidimicrobiales; species Acidimicrobiales bacterium. The sequence goes on from DASUHN010000299.1 coordinate 2,960, forward strand.
TCGGGGCCACTTCACCTTCGAGGCGGAAGGAGGAGTGGGTGCCGCAGGCGAAAGGGCGGTTCGGGTCGGTCCGCCTGGGTCTGAACGCGGCAGAGCGTGGCCGGCTCGGCCTGATGGCCGTGTCCGTGCTTGCGCTCAACGCGACGGGCTGGGGCACCTTCATATTCGCCATCGCCCCCCGCCACCTCCACTACAAGGGCCTTGGCATCGGCCTGGGGGTGGCCCTCACGGCATGGACACTGGGCGCACGCCACGGGTTCGACGCCGACCACATCTCCGCCATCGACAACACGACCCGCAAGCTGATGGCCGACGGCGGCCGTCCGCTGGGCACGGGGTTCTTCTTCGCCCTCGGTCACTCGTCGGTCATCGTCGTGGTCGGCGCGGCTCTGTGCGTGGCCGCCCATGCCGTCTTCGGGGCTGTCGTTGATCCGTCGTCGGCGTTCGAGACCACCGGGGGCCTGATCGGAACCTCGCTGGCGGCCGGGTTCCTCTACCTGATCGCCGCCCTCAACCTGGTCGTGCTGGCGGGGATCGTGAAGGTGTTCCGCCAGATGCGACAGGGTCTGTTCGACGAGACCGAACTGGAGCGTCAACTCCAGGCCCGGGGCCTGATATACCGGTTCTTCGGCAGGTTCATGGGCTCGATAACCAAGAGCTGGCACATGTTCTTCGTGGGCGCCGTCTTCGGAATCGGGTTCGACACCGCCACGGAGGTCCTGCTGCTGGCGGCCACGGCCACCGCGGCCACCCAGGGGTTGCCCTGGTACGCCGTGTTGTCCCTGCCGTTCCTGTTCGCCGGAGGCCTCACGATCTTCGACACTCTCGACGGGTTGTTTATGAACTTCGCCTACGGGTGGGCCTTCGCCCGGCCCGTCCGGAAGGTGTACTACAACATCGTGATCACCGGGCTGTCGATCGCCGTAGCCCTGCTCGTGGGCACCATCGAGATCGCCGGCATTCTCTCGGACCGGCTCAACCTGCGCGGGGGAGTCTGGGACGTGATCGGCAACTTCGACATCAACGAGGCCGGTTACCTCGTCGTCGGCCTCTTCATCGCCGTGTGGCTCGTGGCCGTCACCTACTGGAGAGTCGCCCGGGTCGAGACCCGGTGGGCCGCCGCGACCGTCCAGAAAACCGGCTGAGCGGGGAGCCGGTCGGCCCTTGACAGCGGTCAATCCCGCCGCATCGTGCCGGGATCGTTGCCGGTCCCGTGTCGGAGCATCTTCCCGGTAGGGCCCGGCAAGGCCGACGGCCTGTTCCGCTGCCTCGCCGGTCATGGCTACCGGACCGTCGTCTCCTACCAGCCGGCCGGCCGGTACTGGGTGTTCCAGGGCATCGAGTCCGCCATCTTCGTGGCCCTGGCCGGGCTACTGATCCTGTTGGCCGTCCGCCTGGTGGTGCGCCGGGACGCCTGAGGGGAAACACCTGGCGGACAGCCGCTAGCGGGAGGAACGATCAGCGCCATGGAGAGGCAGCTGTCCGGGGACGGCCTGACCCTGCGGCTGTGGCAGGCGGGGGACCAAGAGGCGCTCCTGGCGATCATCGATGCGTCCCGTGAGCAGTTCGGCGCCTGGCTCCCGAATGCCCTGACCGACCTGGCCGATCTGTCGGCGTTCCTCGGCCACGTTGCCTCGACCCACCGTGAGCAAACCGCCTGGTTCTACGCAATCGAGGACGGCGGCGAGCCCGTGGGGCAGTGCAGCCTGCACGATCGAGGGGGCGGGGAGGCCGAGATCGGCTACTGGGTCCGCACCGATCGCACCGGTCGGGGCCTCGCGACCCGGGCCGTCCTGGCCGTCGCCGCCGCCGCCCTGGCCCACGGGTACGACCGGCTGGTCATCCAGTGCGACGAAGGGAACCGGCGCAGCGCATCAGTGGCTTGCAAGGCGGGCTTCGTTCACGTGGCGACGGTGGACCTCGATCCCGGTCTGCCCCGGACCCCGGCGCAGACCGGCCGGGAGATGACCTGGGTCAGGGCGAGAAACTTCTTGCATTGCTAGTGCAACTTTCCTTACGATGGCGGCAGTGTCCGCGACTGTGCTCGACGGCCGGGTGGCGCGGGGGGAGCGGACCAGGCGGAGGGTGGCCGAGGGCCTCGTGGCCCTCCTCGAGGCCGGCGTGGCCGAGCCGACGGCCCGGCAGGTGGCGGAGCGGGCCGGGGTGTCCCTGCGCATCGTCTTCCACCACTACGAGGACATGGAGCAGGTGCTGCGCGCCGCCGTGGCCATACAGGCCGAGCGGCACTGGAGCCGGGCGCGACCGGTCGATCCGTCTCTGCCCCTCGCCGAGCGGGTCAGCCGGCTGGTCCGGCAACGGGGCGCGCTGTTCGATGCCATCGCCCCCGTGCGCCGGGCGGCCGGGCGGGTCGAGCACCGCTCGCCCACCGTGGCCGCAGAGCTGGGTCGGTCCCGTAAAGGTCTGCGCCGCGAGCTCGAGGAGGTGTTCGGTCCGGAGCTGATTGCCGACCGGGCCGACCGGGCCGGTCGGGTCGAGCTGCTCGATGCACTCGATGTGGCCGCCGGATGGGACGCTTGGGACCAGCTCCGCCACCGGCAGGGCCAGGCCGCGTCCGGCGCGAGGAGGGTGGTGGCCCGGATGCTGACCGCTCTGCTCGACGCACCCGAGCCGGTGCCGCTCCAGGAGCCGCACGAATCCGTTGTGACCAGGTCCCGAGGAGGAACCACCCCGTGAAAGTCCTGCGCACCCCCGACGAGCGCTTCTCCGGCCTCCCCGGCTATCCGTTCGCACCGCACTACGTCGAAGTGCCGGCGGGAGACGGGACCGCCTCGTTGCGGATCCATCATCTGGACGAGGGTGATCCGGCCGCGGGGGAGACGGTGGTCCTCATGCATGGAGAGCCGTCCTGGAGCTTCCTGTACCGCCGGATGGTCCGGCCTCTCACCGACGCCGGCTTCCGGGTGGTGGTGCCCGACCTCGTCGGGTTCGGGCGCTCCGACAAGCTGGCGGGCCGGAGCGACTACACCTACGCCCGCCACGTCGAGTGGATGCGGTCCGCCTTGTTCGACGCCCTCGCCCTGTCGAACGTCACCGTCGTGGGCCAGGACTGGGGCGGCCTGGTGGGCCTGCGTCTGGTGGCCGAGCATCCCGAGCGCTTCCGGAGGGTCGTGGCGGCCAACACCGGCCTGCCAACCGGGGACACGCCGATGGGTGAGGCCTTCATGTCCTGGCAGCGGTTCTCCCAGGAGGCGCCCGAGCTGCCGGTCGCGGGAATAGTCGGTTCCGGCTGCACGACCAAGCTGACTCCCGAGGTGCTGGGTGCCTACGACGCCCCGTTCCCCGACGAGTCCTACAAGGAGGGGGCGCGCCAGTTCCCGATCCTGGTGCCGACCAGCCCCGACGACCCGGCCGCCGCCGCCAACCGCCGGGCGTGGGAGGCCCTGGAGTCCTTCGACAAGCCCTTCCTGTGCGCCTACAGCGATGCCGATCCGATAACCCGCGGTGCCGACCAGCTGTTCCTCGAGCGGGTGCCGGGTACCAAGGGCCAGAGCCACCAGACGATCAGTGGCGGGGGCCACTTCCTCCAGGAGGACCGCGGCCCGGAGCTGGCCGCGGCCGTCATCGACTTCGTCCGCGCCAACCCGGGGAGCTGACCGCCATGGGCCGCAAGATCCTGTTCGTGACAACCGACCAGCAGCGCTACGACAGCCTGGGCTGCAACGGCGGGACGGTGGCCCGTACGCCGGTGCTGGACCGCCTGGCCCGGGACGGCATCAACTACCGGCGGGCCATGAACCAGAACGTGGTCTGCATGCCGGCTCGGTCCACGATCCTCACCGGGCAGCACGTCCGGACCCACGGGGTGTACGCCAACGGTGTGCCCCTGCCGGCCGACGCTCCGAGCATCGCCGCCTACCTGAACGGTCATGGATACCGCACGGCTCTCCTGGGCAAGGCCCACTTCGAGCCCGGGATGGACCTCGAGGGGCGCTGGCCCGAGAACCGGCTCGCCCGCGAGGACAGCACCGGGCCCCACCGCGGCTTCGACCACCTGGAGCTGGCCATGCACGGGCCCCTGCCCCTGTGGCACTACGGGAAGTGGCTGATCGAGCAGCCCGGCCACTGGGAGCGGACCTTCTACCAGCTGTTCAAGGGTGGACAGCTGAACGGGGAGCCCGGGGGGGACACCGGCGCTCCGCAGCTCACCGTCAATCAGGTGCCGCGGGACCTGTATCACACCGACTGGACGGCAGAGCGGGCCATCGCCTGGCTCAACAGTCTCGAGGCCGACGACGACTGGTTCTGCTGGGTCAGCTTCCCCGATCCGCACCATCCGTGGGACCCGCCCGCCTCCGAGCTGAAGCGGGTCGACTGGCGCGACCTCGACCTTCCTTCCGGCCATCCGGGCAGTGAGGAGGCCAGCCGGCGGATCCTCGAGGGAAAGCCCCGCCACTGGCTGGCGTACTACGACGGGTCCCACTCCAATCTGGAGGGGGGACCGCCGACGTTCGTGCCCGCCTCGATGACCCACGATCAGGTCCGCGAGGTGAACGCCTTCACCCACGTCGAGAACGAGCTCATCGACGAGGCCGTCGGGCGGATACTGGCGTGCGTGGAGTCCCGCGGCTGGGGGGCCGACACCGACGTCGTGTTCACCACCGACCATGGGGAGCTGCAAGGGGACTTCGGTCTGCTGTTCAAGGGTCCCTTCCATTGCGAGGCCCTGATGCACCTCCCGATGATCTGGCGACCGGCACCGTCGGCCGGGGTGGCCCCGGCGGAGGTGACCGAGCCCGTCGGCCAGCTCGACCTGGCCGCCACGTTCGCAGCCATCGCCGGGCTCGAGGTGCCCGAGTGGGTCCAGGGCTCGGTCCTGCCCACCGGTCCCGCCCCCGAGCGCGAACGGGTCATCACCGAATGGGACAGCCAGTTCCCGACGGAGGACCTGCACCTGCGGTCGATGTTCCGGGACGGTTGGCTAGTGACGGTCTACGAGCCCGGCGGCGGCTACGAAGGCACGGAAGGGGAGCTGTACGACCTGGCCGATGACCCGTTGCAGTGGACCAACATCTGGGACGATCCGGGCTACCGCGCCCGGCGTGCTGAGCTGGTCACGGACCTCCTCGACAACCTGCCGCCGGAGCGACCCGATCGACTGACGGTCGAGGCTCCGGTCTAGGCGGTCGGTCTCACCGGTTGGACTCGTTGTTCAGCCATTCACCCGCGACGAACGACAGAAACTCCGGTTGAGGACGGAAGCCGAGCGTCTGGTACAGGCGCCGGGCTTCGTCATCGTCGACCTGCAGCCCGATGTGCAGGCCGGGGACCTGATCGATCAGCCTGCCGACCAGTGCCGTGGCGATGCCCCGACGACGGTGGGTTCCCGCCGTCCACACGTCGATCAGGTAGGCGTTGCAGACCCCGTCGGACAGCAGGCGGGCCGTGCCCACCACGCGCTCACCGTCCCGAGCGACGGCCACATGCTGCGAGGCCTCGAACGAGCGCCGCAGAGCCGAAGGAGAGCGCCCGTTGTCGAAGTCGTCTGCGGTCAGGTCCGCCTTCAGGCGATCCCAGTCGACACCGGTGAGACTGCCGTCGATCGTCACAGCCCGATCCCCGCCGGGACGGCCTCCGTCTCCCGACCCCGGCATGGCCGATGAGCGCTACTTGCCCTTGGTGTTCAGAGCCACAGCCTCACGGACCAGCCCCTTCAGCGCCCGTTCGTTGATCTTGTCGCTCTCGCGGAAGTCGATGGCCCGCCGGACCTTCCCTTCGAGGCTGGAGTTGAACAGGCCGGAAGGATCGCTGAGAGAGGCGCCTTTGAAGAATGTCAGCTTGACCACCTCCTTGTACGACTCACCCGTGCAGATCCCACCGCTGTGGGACCACACCGGTGTTCCGGGGCTCGTGGCCTTGGCCCACTTCCACTCCTCGACCACCTCAGGGTCCGCGGCCTGGATGATTGCCCGCACCCGGCTGAGCGTCTTGCCGCGCCAGTCACCGAGCTCGGCGATCCTCTTGTCGATCAGCTCGGAGGCATTCGGGTTGTCATTGGCCATCTGCACTCCCCTGGAGAGCCTTCAGCGGCGCCTCGAGTCTGCCTCGGCGGGATCGCGAACTCTACCGAGAGGGGCCGGAGGACCGGTCGGACCGGTGGGCGGCCGCCGCCCTCGGGTGTCCCCCCACCCGGCCGGGGCGGGCGGGTGGCACCGAGATAATGACCGCTACTATGGTCCCGCAGCTGGGGGATGGCGCTGGGGGGGAAACGGGCGCTTGGGGGATCCACGTCGGGACGGGCAGGACAACGGAGCGCTCGGGGACGGCCCTGCCCCGGAGAGCACCAGCTCGCGCCTGGTCGAAGCCGCATCCGAGCTGTTCGCTGAGCGTGGGTACGAGCGGACCAGCACCCAGGACATAGCCCGGCGGGCGGGCCTGACGACCGGGGCCATCTATTCGAACTTCCGAGGAAAGCGGGAGCTGCTCCTTGCCGCCATCAGCCAGCCGGCGGAGGCGTTGAGGACGCAGGTCGGCGATGCCCGGAGGGCCGGGGCCACGGCCATCGACCTCATCCGGATCGGGTCCCACCGCCTGGTGTCGCAGCACGGCAGGCGCCAGCGATCGATCCTCGTCAACGCCCTCGTCCTCGCGTCCCGCGACTCGATCGTCGGCCAGAAGCTGCGCCAGGGCCTGACGAGGACGTTCCGGGACTTCGGCCGGCTGGTCAAGGAGGGACAGGCGGAGGGGTCGATCGATGCCGGGATCGATGTCGACGCCTACGTCCACTACGCCTACGCCCTCACCTTCGGGACCTACCTGCTGGAGACCGCCGGAATGCCCGCGCCCGACCAGGAGCGCTGGGACGCGCTGATGGACCGGCTCCTGACTGCACTGTCGACGCAACAGGAGCCGGTTGCCACGTAGCTGAAGCGTTGCCGCAAAGGGGGGGACATGATCTCGGGCGACGAGCAAGAGGAACGGATCATCGGGTCGGTGGACGATCCGGTGGCGCGGGGGACGCTGCGTATGGTCTTCCACTTCCGCCGCTATCTGCTGCTCTACGTCGTCGGGATCATCGGCGCCCTGGTCCTGATCCTGCTGCCGACGGTCGAGGGGGGATCCGGTCTGCCATCGGCGCAGGCGGGATCGACCGTGGCGAGCGGGACGGGACCGGGCGCCGCCGGCCAGGCCGGAGGGGCGGGGTCGGTGTCCGGCTCCGGGGCGCCCACCGCTTCTCCTGGCGCCGGCACACCGGGTCCCTCCGCCCTGGGCAGCGGCGCCGCGGCCCCAGGCGGAGGGACGGGCGGCGCCGGCGCGGGCGGAGGCGCGGCCGGGGCCGGCCCGGTGGGCACGGTAAGCGTGGGGACGGGCAAGACGGCCGGTGGATTCGCCTGCTCTGCGGGGGTGCCGCAGATCCCGTGGGCCACCTACGCCGCCCCGTGCGTCGCCAAGTTCACCGGCAACAACGGCGGCGCCACCGCGCCCGGTGTGACCGGCGGCACGATCACGATCGCCGTGCGGGTGGCCACCGACGCCCAGGGTGCCAACGCCCTCGAGGGACAGGCGGAGGCCGAGGCGGCCGGGGGAGTGGACGACAAGACCAACTGGCAGTACCTGCAGACTCTGACCAACTACTTCAACAAGACCTTCGAGCTGTACGGGCGCAAGGTGGTGTTCACCCAGTACAACGGCCAGGGGAACGGAACCAACGAGGCTCTGGGCCAGGACGAGGCGGCGGCCTGCGCCGACGCCGACCAGGCCGCCACCAGCGTGCACGCCTTCGGCCTCGGTGACTACAACGGGTTCCTCACCTCCTCCGAGCCTCTGGCCGACTGCGCCGCCCGCTACCACCTCTACATGCCGGAGGGGGCCGACTACTTCCCCGAGTCCTACTACCAGCAGTGGAACCCCTACATCTGGTCGCTGGCGATGAACTGCACCACGATCAACGACGGGGTCGAGGACTACGTGGCCAAGCAGCTGTACCCGTACCCGACCAAATGGGCGGGGATGGACGGCCTGACCAACCTCAAGGGGAAGCCCCGAAAGTTTGCCGTCTACGTGCCGAACAACGCCGGCTACCAGTCGTGCACGAACTACGGCAAGCAGCTCGGGGAGCAGAAGTACCACGAGTCGGCGAACCGCTACGACCAGTACAACTACGCCCTGGACATCTCGACGTTCCCCCAGGACGCCCAGAACGCCATGGTGAAGTTTGCCGCCAACCAGGACACCACGATCGTCCTGGCCTGCGACCCGCTGTCCCCGATCTTCATGACCCAGGACGCCACCAAGGAGAACTACTTCCCCGAGTGGATGCTGATCGGGGTGGCGCTCACCGACAGCGACAACCTGGCCCAGCTCTGGGACCAGCAGGCCATCAGCGGCCATCTCTTCGGGCTGAGTCAGGGGGGTGACGAGGCCGCTGCTCTGTCCCCGACCGGGGAGATCGCCAAGACATGGGAGGCGGCCAGCGGGCAGTCGAGCCTGGCCAATCCCGAGATCTACCTCGACTACATCTGGCTGATGGCGATGTTCGACCAGCTGCAGGCGGCCGGCCCCGACCTCACCATCCAGAGCCTGGCGGCCGGGACGAGGAAGCTGCCGGTCCTCGGCGGCCGCCACCCGGTGGCCGGGACCTGGAACTGGCAGACCCTGCACACGGCCATCGTCGATTCCCGGCAGGTCTACTGGGATGCCAACCGGAAATCGATCGCTGACAACAAGCAGGGGACGTACGTCCAGATCTACAGCGGCCAGCGGTTCCAGGCCGGGCAGTACCCGACGGGGCAGCCCCCGTACTATCCGTGAGGCCGCTCCGGGCCCTTGGCGGGGCCGCGGGCGTGGTGGCGCTGTGGGCGGTGCTGGCCGCCGCCCTCCCCCACGGGGCGCCCACGGGTATCGTCATCGCCGGGGTGGTGTTCGGGGCCATCAACGGACTGGTGGCGCTGTCCATCGTGCTGGTGTACCGGGCCAACCGCGTCTTCAACTTCGCTGCCGCCCAGTTCGGTGCGGTCGGCGCCATCATGGCCATCGAGCTGCACATCCAGCTCGGGCTCAACTACTTCCTGTGCGTCCTGGCCGGGCTCGTCATCGCGGGAGTCCTCGCGGCGAGCCTCGAGCTGACCGTCCTGCGCCGCTTTGCCAATGCTCCCCGCTTGATCGTGATGGTGGCCACGATCGGCCTGGCCCAGCTGCTCGACGGGGTCAGCGTGGTCATACCGACGGCGTGGGGCGGGATCAAGCAGCCGTCGTTCGGCACTCCCTTCAACGTCCATTTCCATGTCTTTCCGGAAGCGTTCGACGGAAACTGGCTGGCGGCCATCGTGGTCGTGCCGGTGGCGCTCCTGGCCCTGACGTGGTTCCTGCGCTACACCCACTACGGGGTGGCCATCAGGGCCGCGTCGGAGAACGGTGAGCGGGCCCGCCTCCTGGGCATCCCGGTGGCCCGCCTGTCGACGGTGGTGTGGACGATCACGGGAGTGCTGTCGCTGCTGGCTGTCCTGCTCCGGGTCCCGATCCTCGGTTTCGCGTCGTTCTCGGCGGTGTCGAGCGGTGGCCTGCCCCTCCTCCTCCAGACGGGGGCGGCCGCCGTCATCGGAGGCATGACCAACCTGCCGGTGACCCTGATGGCGGCGATCGGTCTCGGGGTCGTCGACCAGCTGGCGGCGTGGACCTTCTCCAATGCCACCTACGTGGACCTCACCATCTTCCTCATCCTGCTGGTCTCCCTCCTGGCCCGGCGGGACCGACTGACCCGGGCGGCCGAGACGGGGATCACGACCTGGCAGGCGATCAAGCAGGTGCGGGCCGTGCCGACCGAGCTGGCCCATCTCCGCGAGGTCCGCGTCCTGCGCCAGGGCACCAGGCTGGCGGTGATCGCCCTTGCTGTGGCCCTCCCGTATGTGGTCAGCCCGTCCCGGACCCAGTTGGCGTCCGACGTGCTCGTGTACGCCATGATCGGCTGCTCCCTGGTGGTGCTGACGGGGTGGGCGGGCCACATCTCGCTGGGCCAGATCGCCTTCATGGGGTTCGGCGCCGCCACCACCGGGATCCTGGTGGCCAACCACGGCTGGGACCTCTTCCCCGGATTGCTGGCCGGAACCGCCATTGGCGCGGCGGTGGCCACGGTCATCGGCATCCCGGCGCTGCGCATCGCCGGCCTCTACCTGGCCATCGTGACCCTCGGCTTTGCCGTGGTGTCGGCCGAGTACTTCCTCGTCCCCCAGAACTTCCCGTGGTTCATCCCGAGCGGCGTCTCCCGCCCGGCGCTGTTCGGCCGGATCTCGATCAGCACCGACCGCCAGATGTACTTCATGTGCCTGATCGTGCTGGCGCTGATCCTGACCGCCCTGTCCACGCTGCGGCGCAGCCACGTGGGCCGCTCGCTGCTGGCCGGCAAGGACAACCGCCTGGCGGCCCAGTCCATGGGCCTCGAGACGGTGAAGCTGAACCTGCTGGCCTTCGGCCTGTCCGGAGCCATCGCCGGGCTCGCCGGGGGGATGTTCGTCGTGCTGCAGAGCGACTACAACTTCGGGTCCTTCAGCGCCGATCAGGGCCTCACGTTCTTCGCCATGGTCGTAATCGGCGGGCTGGGGTCGATCCCGGGTGCCGTGCTCGGGTCGATCTACGTGTACGGCTGCCAGTACCTGCTGCCGGGCGGCTACTCGGTGCTCGCCACCGGCGTCGGGCTCCTCCTGCTGCTGATGTTCCTGCCCGGTGGTCTCGGTGAGCTCATGTACCGCATCCGGGACGCCATGCTGCGTCTGGTGGCGGCGCGTCACCGGGTCCTGGTCCCGAGCCTGGTGGCCGACCGGGCCGACGACGGCACGATGCTGGCCGAACCCGAGCCTGAGCTCGTGCCGGCCGCCCTGGGCGGGCCCACGGCGGCGGTCAGTCCCAACGGCGGCCGGTCCCGCCGGCGGGCAGCGCCGCCGGGTCCGGCGGACGAGGCGTCCGAGCCGGTGTCGGCGAACGGGCGGGGCCGGACCGGCACCGCAGTCCGGGGAGGCAAACGATGAAGCCCGACACTGCGGGCCGCCGGGAACGGCTGGCGGAGTTCCTGACCCAGATCGGGCCGGTGGGGCTGGTGCCGGTCCTGCTCCTGGTGGGGCTCGGCGTCAGCCAGGGCTTCGACACTGTGGCGTTCGGAGTGCTGTCGCCCGAGATCCGCCGGACCTTCCACCTGTCCAACGCCGGCATCGACGCCATCGCCTCGCTCACCGGGGCGGTGCCGATCCTCTGCTCGATATTCCTCGGCTACCTGGGGGACCGCGGCAACCGGGTCCGGCTCTCCCGGTATGCCGCCGTGATCTTCGCCGCCATGGCCGTTCTGACCGGCCTGGCGCCGGTCGTGGTGATCCTGATCCTGGCCCGGACGATCGGTGGGGTGGGCCTCCTGTCGACGCAGACGCTCTATCCGAGCCTGATCTCCGACTGGTACCCCCCCGAGACCCTCGGGTCGGTCTTCACCATCCTGCTCCTCGGCATCACCGGCGTGGGCTTGCTGGGCAGCCCGCTCGCCGGCGGCATGGCGGGCGCCCTGGGCTGGCGGCCGACCTTCGTGATCCTGGCCCTGCCCACCCTGGTCTTCGTGGCACTGACCCGGAGGCTGCGGGAGCCCGACCGCGGTCGCTCCCAGGGAGCGGTGCGCGCCGAGGCGCTCGGCGGCATCGGTGAGGGCTTCCGGCGGATCCGGGCCATCCGCACCCTCCAGCGCACGTGGACGGCGGCGTTCCTCTTCGGGGCGGGGACGATCCCGTTCGCCACCCTCCTGTCGAACTTCTACAACGACGTGTACCACGTGGGCCCCTTCGCCCGCGGCGCCATCGGGGCGGCCTACGGCGTGGGGGGCCTGTTCGGGATCGTCGGCGGCGGGACCCTGGCCCGCCGGGTAGTCGTGCGGGGGCGGCCGGAGCTGCTGGCGGTGATCAACGGGCTGGCCGTGGTCGAGTTCGGCGTCTTCGCCTTCGTCATGGCGGTGATGCCGCTGCTGGGCCTGTCGCTGGCAGCCGCAGTCCTCCTGGCGCTCGGTGCGGCCGGGTTCCTGCCGGCGTACACGACCGTGGTCGCCATGGTGGCCCCGGCGCGCCTGCGCAGCCAGGCCTACGCCTGGTCGCTCTTCTTCTACTCGCTGGGCGCCATCCTCGGCGGGGCGGTCATCGGCGGGGTGGCCGACGCCCACGGCCAACGGTCGGCCATGGTCCTCCTGTCGGTGCTCGTGGTGGCCGGAGGGGCGGTCAGCTTCTCGGCCGCCCGCTTCGTGCCGCGCGACATCGCCCAGGCCAGTCGCAACGAGGAGATGGCCCAGTCCGAGGCCTTCCTGTCCTGCAGCGGGGTCGACGCCGCCTACGGCGGAGTACAGGTGCTCTTCGGCGTGGATTTCGAGGTGCGCGAGGGGGAGATCGTGGCCCTCCTCGGCACCAACGGGGCGGGCAAGTCCACCTTCCTCAAGACAATCAGCGGCCTGCTCGATCCCATCGGGGGCGTCATCTACTTCGAGGGACGCGACATCACCCACGCCGGGCCGATGGTGTCGTCCCGCCTCGGCGTCGCCCACGTGCCCGGCGGGCGCGGTGTCTTCCCGGGTATGAACGTGGCCGACAACCTGAAGGCGGCGGGATGGCTCTACCGCAAGGATCAGGCCTACCTCCGCGCAGCCACCGAGGAGGTCCTCGAGTACTTCCCGATCCTGCGCGAGCGGATGGGCACCTTGGCCGGTGACCTCTCGGGGGGAGAGCAGCAGATGCTCTCGCTGGCCAAGGCCTTCATCTCCCGACCGCGGCTGCTCCTCATCGACGAGCTCTCGCTCGGTCTGGCCCCGACCGTCGTGCAGCGGCTCCTGGAGATCGTCCGGGCCATCCACGCTCGGGGGACGACGGTCGTGCTCGTGGAGCAGTCGGTGAACATCGCCCTCGAGCTGGCCGAGCGGGCCGTGTTCATGGAGAAGGGAGCGGTGCGCTTCTCCGGGCCCACCGCCGATCTGCTCGGACGCCCCGACATCCTGCGCGCCGTGTTCCTCAAGACCGACGACGCCGTGCCCGCCCCCCGGAAGAGCTCGTCGCGGTCCGAAGACCGGCCGACGGTGCTGGAGACGCGGGGCGTGTCGTGCCGTTACGGCGGGGTGATGGCGGTCGACTCAGTGGACGTCCAGCTGCGCCAGGGGGAGATACTGGGCTTCGTCGGGCCCAATGGCGCCGGCAAGACCACGTTGTTCGACCTGGTGTCCGGGTTCACCCGGCTCGAGTCGGGCCGCATCCTCCTGGCCGGCAGGGACGTGACCGAGTGGTCTCCCGCCCGCCGCTCCCGGGCGGGTCTGGGCCGCTCCTTCCAGGACGCCCGCCTCTGGCCCGCTCTCACGGTGGCCGAGACCCTGACCCTGGCGCTCCACGAGCGTGCCGCCGTGCGCGGGGTGATCCCGTCCCTGCTCGGGCCCCCGGTCCTCTTCGCCTCGGAGGAGGCGCTCATGGAGGAGGCCGAGCGCCTCATCGAGTTCATGGGGCTGGGCGCCTTTCGCGACAAGTTCGTATCGGAGCTGTCGACGGGGTCGCGGCGGGTGGTCGAGCTGGCGTGCATGCTGGCGCACCGCCCGTCGGTCCTGCTGCTCGACGAACCCTCGTCCGGCATAGCCCAGCGGGAGACCGAGGCGCTCGGCCCGCTCATCCGGCGCATCCGGGACGAGCTCGGCTGCAGCATCATGATCATCGAGCACGACATCCCGCTCATCCGGGGGCTGGCCGAGCGGATGGTGGCCCTGGACCTCGGCCGGGTCGTGACGGTAGGGACTCCCAAGGAGGTACTCGTGCACCCACAGGTCGTCGAGTCGTATCTCGGCACGTCGGCGGATCAGCTGCCCGGGGCCGCCTCCCCCGCCCCGACTCCGGCGCGGCGCCGCGCCCGGTCGACCACCAAGGCCTCGGCATCGGGAGCACGGTCGTGAGGCGGGGGCGCGCTCTGCTCCTGGCCGCGGCCATGGGAGCGGGACCGGCACTCGGTCTGCTCGGCACCGCCGCCGTACCGGCCACGGCGGCGGCTGTCCCGGCCTCCCTGGCCCGGTCGGCCGCCCCGGTGCCCGTCGCGGCGGGCGCGCCGGCCCCGCCATCGGGGGCCACTCAGATCACGCTGCCGGCCGGTCCCGGAACCGGGGCGCCCGGAGCCGCTGGGCCTACGAAGCTGAGCGGCCGGGCCAAGGCGGCGGCCGTACTGGGCGGCCTGCTGCTGATCGGGGTGCTGTGGGCCTTCAGTCAGGGCTTCGGGATCCTTGGGGGGCGGCCCCGGCGCCGGCGTCCGCCGGGCGTGGCTCTGACGCCGGCACGCGACATGCCCACCGCGGAGGGCCAACCCGGCCCGGCGTAACCCGGCGCCGGTCAGCCGGAGCGCGTCCCCGGGACGGTAGGACCTGCGCTCATCCGGCCTCGGGCCCGGTCTCGGCGCGGTCGGGCTCTCTGTTGGCCGAGAAGCGTTCGGCACAGTGGTCCGAACAGAACCAGAAGGTCCGGTCTCCGGCCTCTCGCCTCGTGGGCGCCTCGGCCGTGCGGACAGCATCCCGGGCATCCCCCGTGTGCCCAAGGTCACTCTTTACAGATTATTCGACTTAGAATACCGTGACCTCGATGTCACCGAGGTGGTCACGGGCCAACCCGCTAGCCCTGGCGGTCCTGGTCTCGCTCTACGAGAAGGCCATGCACCCCTACGAGGTGGCCCAGACCCTCCGCGCCCGGGCCAAGCACGAGAGCGTCCGGCTCAACTACGGGTCGCTCTACGCTGTGGTGGAGTCCCTCGAGAAGAAGGGCTTCATCAAGACGACCGGGACCGTCCAGGAGGGGAGACGGCCCCAGCGCACCGTGTACGCCATCACCGACGCCGGCCTGGTCGAGATGACCGACTGGCTCACCGAGCTCCTCGGCACTCCGAGCAAGGAGTACCCGGCGTTCATGGCCGGGCTCTCGTTCATCGCCGCCCTCGATCCCGACGACGCCCTGGCGGCCCTCCGGCGCCGGGCCGAGGCGCTCACCGTCAGGATCGCGTCCCTGCGGGGGGCCATCCGGGCGGCGTCGGACGCCGGCCTCCCGCGCATCTTCGAGCTCGAGGCGGAGTACGAGGAGCGCCAGCTGCTGGCCGAGCTCGATTACGTCAGGAGCCTGGTCGACGCCATGGCCACGGGTGGTCTCGAAGGAATGGACCTCTGGCGGACATTCCACAGTGATGAGTTCGACCCGGACGCAGCC
Source organism: Acidimicrobiales bacterium (assembly GCA_036273495.1). Lineage (NCBI taxonomy): Bacteria > Bacillati > Actinomycetota > Acidimicrobiia > Acidimicrobiales > Acidimicrobiales bacterium. The sequence continues at coordinate 18,145 of DASUHN010000299.1, forward strand.
CAGTTCACCCTCGAGCTGCCGGGCGAATGACTCCGAGCGGCGTCCCCGACGGGAGGGGATGATCCGATGCCCGCCCTGATCGAGGCCGACGGCCTCACCAAGAGATTCGGTAAGGTCCGAGCGCTCTCCGGGCTGACCGTGGATCTGCCGCCGGGCCAACCGGTCGCGATCCTCGGTCCCAACGGGGCGGGGAAGACGACCTTCATCCGGATGGTCGCCACCCTCATCCGCCCCGACAGCGGCAGTCTGCGCGTCGACGGCCGCGACGTCCTCCGCGACCCGATGGCGGTGAGGAGGCTGATCGGCCTGGCCGGCCAGTCCGCCGCCGTCGAGGAGACGATGACGGGGAGGGAGAACCTGTTCATGGTGGCGCGGCTGTACGGCCAGGGCGCGGCAACCGCCCGGCAGAGCGCGGCGAGCATCCTGGAGCAGCTCGGCCTCTCGGAGGCCGCCGACCGGCAGGTGCGGACCTACTCCGGGGGCATGAGGCGCCGCCTTGACCTCGGCGCCAGCCTGGTCGGCTCCCCGCGTCTCCTGCTCCTCGACGAACCGACGACCGGCCTCGACCCGGGTGGACGCAACGACGTGTGGGACGGCATTCGCGCCATGACCGCCGCCGGGACCGACGTGGTGCTCACCACGCAGTACCTCGACGAGGCCGACCACCTGGCCGCCCTGATCGTCATCATCGACGGCGGCCGGGTCATCGCCGAGGGGAGCTCCGGGGAGCTCAAGTCCCGCGTCGGCGCCGACCGGGTCGAGCTGCACACGGCCGACGTCCCCACTCTCCAGCGGGCGGCGGTCGTGCTCGGCGCCCTCGGGGCGGGAGAGCCGGACGTCGATCTCGCCACCCGCCGGTGCTCGCTCGCCGCGCCCCAGGGGGCCAAGCTCCTTCCCGTGGTC
>DASUHN010000300.1 GCA_036273495.1 Acidimicrobiales bacterium
CGATTCCCAGCCGGCCGCCCAGCCGGCCGCAGGAGAGAGAACCTGTTCTCCCGCCCGACTGCCTCCTATCGGACAGGTCGGGCGGGATCTGAGCGCAAGGAGTTGGGAATCGTGCCTACCAGCGGGTGGGATTGTTGGCCACCTCCCGGAACGGCCGGTCCTTGTCGACCCGGGGCTCGGCGGGCAGCCCCAGGACCCGCTCCCCGATCACGTTGAGCTGCACCTGGTCGGTCCCCCCCGCTATGCGCAGCTGGAGGGCCGAGAGCAGCTCGTGCTGCCAGAAGCCGTCGTCGGGGGCGTCCTCGTCCCACAGCGTGCCGGCCGGGCCGAGCAGCCCGATGGCCACCTCGTTGAGCCGCTTCTGGAGGTGGGCGGCGTAGTACTTGAGGAGCGACGGGTTCGGTCCGCCCGGAGCCCCCATCCGGGCGCCGAGAAAGCGCAGGATCCGCGACCGGACGTAGGCGTCGGCCAGCTGCTGGCGCACCACCGGATCCCCGGTCCGGCCCATCCGGGCCGCGGCCGAGATCATCTCCCGGACCTTGTCGCGGCCGCCGCCCCCTCCGACCAGGCCACCCATCAGCATGCGCTCGTGGGCCAGGGTCGTCATCGCCACCGCCCAGCCACCGTTGACCTCCCCGAGGACGTTGGCGTGGGGCACCCGGGCGGAGCTCAGGAAGACCTCGTTGAAGTGGGCGTCCCCGGTCACCTGGCGCAGCGGCCGCACCTCGATGCCGGGCTGGTGCATGTCGATCAGGAAGTAGGTGATGCCCCGGTGCTTGGGCTGGTCGGGGTCGGTCCGGGCCAGGAGGATGGCGTAGTCGGCGATGTGGGCCTGGGTGGTCCAGACCTTCTGGCCGTCGACGATCCACTCGTCCCCGTCCCGCTCGGCCCGGGTGGCCAGCCCGGCCAGGTCCGACCCCGCCCCCGGCTCGCTGTAGAGCTGGCACCACGCCAGGTCCCCCAGGAGGGTGGGCCGGATGAACTGGTCCTTCTGCTCGTCGGTGCCGTGGGCCAGGATCGTGGGCGCCACCATGGTGACGCCGATCCCGGCCGGGACGGCCTGGTGGCACTTGCGCAGCTCCTCCGCCACGATGGCCTGCTGCGCCGGGGACCCGCCCCTGCCGCCGTACCGCTCCGGGTAGCTCACGAAGGAGAAGCCGGCCGCCGCCAGCTCCCGCTGCCATGCCCGCAGGGCCTGGTAGGCCGGATCGGCGGGATCGGGCATCCGGGCCCGGATGCCCCCAGCGGGCGGTGGGTGTTCCTCCAGCCACGCCACCAGCTCGGCCCGTAAGGCGGCGTCGGGCCCGCCCGCGGCGGCGCGGTCGGCAGCGGTCTCGGTCTGGGTCATCCCTCTCCCATCAGGTAGCGGCTGAGCACGTCGGCCACGCATGCCGGCCGGTCCCCGCCCTCGATCTCCACGGTCACGCGCATGGCGGCCTGGACCCCGCCGGCCACGTCGGCCACCGCCAGTACCTCCACCCCGCCCCGCAGGCGGGAGCTGACGGGGACGGGGGCGGGGAAGCGCACCCGGTCCAGCCCGTAGTTGATGCCCATGGCCATGCCCTTCACCTCGACGACCTGGGGCAGGAAGTAGTTGACGAGCGACAGCGTCAAGTAGCCGTGGGCGATCGTCGTCCCGAACGGCCCGGCGGAGGCCCGGGCCGGGTCGACGTGGATCCACTGGTGGTCCCCGGTGGCCTCGGCGAACAGGACGATCCGCTCCTGGCCCACCTCCATCCAGGAGCTGTGGCCGAGGTGGCGCCCGACCGCCTCCCGCAGCCCCTCCACCCCGTCGATGACCGTCGGCGCCATGCGGCGCGGAATAGTAGGGGGCGTGGTCGATACCCCCGGCAGCCCGCCGCCCGGTCAGCCCGGCGGTCATCCCGTCCTGGACACGCCCATCTGCTCCCTCCTCGGCGTGCGCTGGCCCCTCGTGCAGACGGGGATGGGCTGGGTGGCGGGCCCCCGTCTGGTGAGCGCCACCGCCGAGGCGGGGGCGCTCGGGATCCTGGCCTCGGCCACCATGACCTACGACGAGCTGGTGGCCGCCATCCGGGAGGTCAAGGCCCGGACCCGGCAGCCGTTCGGGGTCAACATCCGCTCCGACCAGTCCGACGTGGGCCGGGTCGTCGATCTGCTGGTGGCCGAGAAGGTGCGCGTGGCCAGCTTCGCCCAGGCCCCCAACGAGAAGCTGATCAAGCGGCTCAAGGACGGCGGGATCGTGTGCATGCCGACGGTGGCGGCCCGGCGCCACGCCGAGAAGGTCGCGGCGTGGGGGGTCGACGCCGTGATCGCCCAGGGCCAGGAGGGCGGGGGGCACACCGGCCAGGTGCCGACCTCCCTCCTCCTGCCCCAGGTCTGCGAGGCCGTCGACATCCCGGTCCTCGGCGCGGGCGGGTTCATGGACGGCCGCGGCCTGGTGGCGGCCCTGGCGTGGGGGGCGGCGGGCATCGCCATGGGCACCCGGTTCCTCCTGACCCGGGAGAGCACCGTGCCCGACCACGTGAAGGCGCGCTATCTGGAGGCGGCGGTGACCGACACCGTGGTCACCCGGGCGGTGGACGGCATGCCCCAGCGCGTGATCCGCACCCCTCTCGTCGACCGTCTCGAGCGCTCACGGGGCCCGGCGGCGCTGGCGCGGTCGGTCGGCAGCGCCCTGCGCCTCCGCCGGCTCACCGAGACCGGCCTGATCGAGCTGGTCCGGGAGGGGAGGGCCATGCGCCGCTCCGGGGACCTGACCCTGGCCCAGATGGCCATGGCGGCCAACGCCCCGATGCTCACCCGGGCCACCATGGTCGAGGGCCGGTTGGAGACCGGGATCCTGCCGACCGGGCAGGTGACCGGGCGCATCGAGAGCCTGCCCACCGTGGCCGAGCTGGTCGACTCGATCGTGGCCGGCGCCGCCGAGACCCTGGACCGCCTGGCGGCGGCTCCCGTCGGACGACCCTGAGGAGGAGTCTTGGCCCTGGTGGAGATGGCGCAGCCGGCGCCGCACGTCCGTCTGCTCACCCTCAACCGTCCGGAGCGGCTCAACGCCCTCGACTGGGCCCTGGTGGGTGCGATCCACGACGCCCTCGACGAGGTGGCCGACGACCGCGACTGCCGGGTGGCGGTGATAACGGGGGCGGGCCGGGGCTTCTGCGCCGGGCTCGACCTCACCGAGATGGGCACCCTCCCTGGTGCCGGCGAGCACACCCAGGTGGATGTGCGCACCGGCGGCCAGGAGTTCATCGCCAAGCTGCCGGTGCACATGCGCGCCACCCCGCAGATCATCCTGGCCGCGGTCAACGGGCCGGCGTTCGGCGGCGGCCTCAGCCTGGCGTTGGCCGCCGACCTGCGCATCGCCTCCCGCTCGGCCCGGTTCTGCTCCGCCTACATCCGCACCGGTCTGTCCGGCACCGACATCGGGGTGAGCTGGCTCCTTCCCCGCCTGGTCGGCGCCTCACGCGCCTTCGACATGATCGTGAGCGGCCGCGACGTGGACGTCGACGAGGCCGAGCGCATGGGACTGGTGTCGCGTGTGGTGGCCGATGACGCCCTGGTCGAGTCCGCTCTCGAGCTGGCGGAGGGGATCAGCTCC
>DASUHN010000301.1 GCA_036273495.1 Acidimicrobiales bacterium
CCTTCACCCCCCATTAGCGGGGACTGAGACCGACACCAGAGCGCGGGGCTCAGGTCGGCACCCGTGCGGTGGACGGCTACCGCAGGTCTGGCTCGCGACCCTCTCAGAAGTTCGGGTGGCCCTCTGGCCGGGCGCCCTACGGTCCGCGGAAAGTCCGCGGGACACTGCAAGTTCATGCCAGACGGTGAGAACTGCTGAAGCAAGAAACCCCAGGTCGGGGCGCATGTGGACCGGGGCACCGGTGGCCATCAGCCCCGCTCAGGAGTTCTACCTCTACTACGACATCTAGAGAACAGGGCCTGTGACCTGGGCTTTTGTCCTCGAAGACGGGTCTCGGGCCGTCGTGGGGCTGTCAGAGAAACTTGCGGGCTTCTGCGTGTCGTCAGGGCTGGCGGTCCTCGGTCACTGACGTCAGGACTGCGGCTCGATCGGCAGCGCCCGGAGGCGCGCCCGGCCGGGAGCAATGACCAGCACGGCGCCGCGCGCCAGCTCGTTTTCGGCCGCGTCGATATTGGCGAGATCGAGTCCCACCTGGGCCTCGGGGCGGCGCGGCGCCTGACGCAGCAGCACGACGCTCGGCCCGGGATGCCGACCGAGAGCCAGCAGTTCGCCGAAGTCAGTGTCGGACGAGACGAGCACCCGGTTCTCGGCGGCTGCGGAGGCCATGACCTGAGCATCTTCAGCGCCGAGCAGGCTCCGGTCTCCGACATGAACGGCGTCGTGGCCGGCGTCGAGCAGCAGGGCAGCGACGCGCGCCGACAGAGACTCGTCGACGAGGAACCTCACGGAGTGGAGCGCAGGGGCAGCTCGCGTTCGTCGACAGCGAGCGCGGCGTAGCGCAGGGCCTCCTGGACGTCCTCGGCCGAGAGCTGCGGGAAGTCGGCCAAGATCTCCTCGGTGGTCATACCGTCGGCCACCATGCCCACGACCGTGGCCACCGGGATCCGGGTACCCCGGACACAGGGCACCCCACCCATGATCCGGTGGTCCACCGAGATCCGCTCGAACGCCATACCGCAATGGTACGACCGGGTCGTCCCCACAGGCGGCGCTGACACCGCCTACGAGTGCCCGGCCCGCCGGGTCGACCAGATGGCCACGCCCACGTGCCGCTCGATCAGTGCCGTGACCGGAGAACCGCCTCGTGGGTCTGAGGCCGCTGCAGGCGATCGCCGAGGTCGAGGGACGCTCGGTGGCCCGATGTCGCCGGGAGTCGATCCGGGACCTTGGTTGCTGCCGCCCGCCGGGCGCGACCGGCGCTTCCAGCGTCTGCTGCGGGAGAACCTGGACCGCCAGCGCGCCATGCTCGACGACCTGTCCGGGCGGCGCGAGTGAGGCTCCTCTACGCAGAGACGGGAGGCGCCAGGCCCCGAAGCGAGTGCTGCTGCCGAGCCCCAAACCCGTCCGCGCGTTCTGTGGTCGTAGGCACGAATGGACAACCTCAAATCCCGGGCCGTGGTCGGGCCGTCAGCCGACGGCCCCGGGTGGTTCGCTACAAGCCGGGCGCCGCCTCGCTCCAGCGCAAGAACCCCGCACCACCCTTCGGCGCCGGGTGTCCGGCTCGACCAGAGTCACGACCGGGCCCTTCCGAGCAGGAGGCCGGCGGGCACCTCTGGACGCGCCCTCGTCTCTATGGCCCGGGTCGGCTGGACGTTGCCAGCGGGTCGACCCCCCTCCGCTTCGTGGCCACCACGACCACGGCGGCGATCAGCCACACGCCGCCGCAGCACGCGACCGCTTCGCGGAGGCGCGGCCAACGGACCGGGGCCGGCGCTGAAACGGCCACCGAAACAGCAGCAATCATGCGATCTCCGATTCCAGGCGTTGCCGGCTCAACTGCCGTCGTGAGGCAGCGCGGCGACGGCGTACGGACGGTCTCTCCCCGACGCCGATGCCGACTATGCCCTCGAAGCTCACTGAGCTTGGCAGCAGGATCACCGACGGGTAACTAGCGCTCCTCGATGCGAGCTTCCAAGGAACGGGTCGCTCCGACGCCCCGCTAGCAATGAAGATATCTCGTGCTACGATGGTATTGGAGAACTACCGAGATCCTGAGTCGGCCCGACAGCACGGGAGGAGGCAGCTTGGCGATAGAGGCGGTTCTGGCGGCGTTGGTTGTGCTGATGCTTCTCGTGGTTACGGCCATGGGGATAGAGGGACTCATGGGCGCCACCGGATTGATCAAGTTGGGGCGCTGCCGGACGTGCGACCATCTCACCATGACCACCCCAGGCCGGGTCTGTCTCTACTGCCGCCACCCCCACCTGGTGCAATTCCTCCATCTGCATCATCATGGGTTGGGCGGTCCGCCTCGCCCGCGGGCGGGCTGAGTCGGCTCGTCGAGGAGCCGCTGGGTTAGCCGATAGAGGTCGCCGTAGTTTGCGGCGTCCATCGTGCTGGCCACCGCCCTGAGCTCACGGCTGTCGGCGGACACCATCTACACCCTCAAGCCTGCGCCGGCGGGGCATCGACATCATGCGCGGGCGGGAGACCTCGCTCATGGAGATCATCTGGGTGGCCGACGCCATGACCCCGGTCCCCGAGGCCCTGACCCCCGAGGCCCTGACCCCCGAGGCACCCCTCCACCCCCGCACTGGGGGCCGATGAGCACCTCGACGCGGCGTTGGGGACCCTGGTCGACCACGACCGCAGCGGACTGCCGGTCCTCTCCACGGATGGTCCGCGCTTGGCCGGATGGGTGACCCATCGCGATGTGCTGCGCGCCTACGCCGAGCGGGTGTCCCACACCGTCTCTGAGGCGGTGGCCCAGCCCAGCTCCGTCGTCCCCACCGAGAGCCGGCTGCACGCGCCGTTGTCCAAGGGGATCGCCGGTCTGGAGGGCTACCAGGTGGTCGATCTGCGTCTGGCCGGGTCGGGCCCACCCGTCGGCCAGACCGTCGGGGGGGCCACCTGGCCGCCCGCCACCGTGCTCGTGGCCGTCCGGCGCGACGACGAGTGGATCACCGTGTCGGAGTCGACGGTGCTGGCCCAGGGGGACCGTCTCACACTCCTCGTTCCCGCCGATCACACCGACGAGCTCGACACCCACCACCGCAGAGCCCGGGTCCTGACCGAGCCGAAGGAGACGGTCCCTTGTCAGCCCTCGAGGGCTCGGTCCGGTCCGGTCGTCGCCGGGGCAGGGTTGGGCAGCACGACGACCACGACCGTACAGGCGGCGTTCTCGAGCACGTACTCGACGGTGTGCCCGAGGAAGGGCCGCCCCTCCATCGTCCGCGCCGTCGCGCCCAGGACCACGAGCTCGGAGTGCTCCGTTTCGGCCGTCTCGACGATCGCCTCTCCGGCCAGGGCGCTCTCGCGGCTGATCGTCCGCACGTCGACTCCGAGGTCGCGACCGTGGGAAGCCGCCCCCGTCAGCACGTCCCGACCGGCGCCCGCTCCGCTTCGGGCGCGCCTTCCCTGGTCCCCCGGTGTCCGAGTCACCACATGGACCGCGCTGACCTGGGTGCCCAGCTGCCGGCTCATCCGAAAGGCCACTTCCTGGGCCGCCCGGGAGGAGGCGGACCCCGCCACCCCGACCAGGGCCCGACCGAAGGCGGCCGGGAGAGGGCCCTCGGGGTCCCGGCCGCGTCGCACCACGACGGTTGGCACCTCGGCCCGGGCCAGCAGGTCGTCCACGACAGGTGAGAGCACACCGCCGGGGAGTGGGGCGTCGGCGGCGCCCACAGCCACAACTCCATAGCCGAGGCGGGCCTCGGCCAGGATCTCCTCGAGCACGTCCTCGGAGCTGATCTGGCGCCGCTCCACCTGCCGCGGGGCCAGCACCGCCTCGGCTGCGTGGACCCCGTCGGCCAGCTGGCCTCCGTCCGAGCCGATGGTGAGCAGGGTTACGTCGGAGTCCTCGGGCCAGGCCGCAGCTATGACCTCCGCCGCCACGATGGAGTTCGGGCTGCCCGAGACGGGATGAGCACCCGCTGGCCGCGCACGACCACGTTCTGCTCCATCTCGTTCTCGTGGCCGAGCCGATCCTGCTCCTCCCTGGTGCCGGTCCAGCCCCGGGCCGCGGTCCGGAGCAGCGGGGGAGTGGCGAGGGAGGTGACGACGGACATGAGAATGATCAGACTGAATGCGGCATTGGAGAGCAGTCCGGCGCGCAGACCCGCGGTCGCGATGATCACCTGGAGGGCGCCGCGCCCGTTGAGGCCGACACCGAGGACCACCCACTCCCGCCGCGGCAGCCGGGCCAGGGCCGCCCCACCGGCGGCACCGGCGAACTTCGCCACCGCCCCAACGGCGACGAGGCCGAGGAACGACGCGAGGATCGACCCGCGGCCGAGACTGGCCACGTCCACCCGCAGCCCGGCGGTGGCGAAGTACAGAGGCGCAAAGAGCCCCGAGCTCATGGCGGCCATGACCCGGCCTGCGTCCTCGTGCCGGAAGCGTGACCGTCCGAGAAGGAGCCCGAAGACGAACGCCCCGAGAGCTCCTTCGACCCCTGAGGTCTGGAAGGCGGCGCTGAAGACCAGGGCGCCGGCCAGCCACACCCCCACGCCGCTCACCAGGCTGGAGCCGCCCGCGAGCACCGTGCGCAGCTGGCGGTTGACCAGCCACTGGCCAGCGGTCCCGGCCATGAGGACCAGGAGGATCAGCGCCACACCGACCCGGGCGACGTGCCACGGTGACGCCGACCCTGAGCTCGCCGCCGTGGCGGTGGCCGCTGCCACGATCAGGAAGCCGGCTACGTCGTTGAGGGTGCCAGCGGCGAAGATCAGCTGACCGAAGTTGCGCCGGGCCATTCCCAGATCGGTCACGATCTTGGCGATCACCGGTAGGGACGAGACACCCATTGCCCCCGCCATCAGGAGGGTGAATCCTGTCCGGGCCCGGTGCGGGCCGAGCAGCACCTGGGGCAGGAACCAGGCCAGGACGCCGCCGGCCGCCACCGGGACGACCAGGCTCGAGGTGGACACCCATGCCGCCGCCCGTCCCAGCCGTCCGATGAGCTGCAGGTCCGTTTCCGCTCCGATGACCACGAGCAGGACGACCAGGCTGAGCTCGGACACGCTCAGCAGGGATGCGGTCTCCCCCGAGTGTTGGGGCAGGAACCAGTGAAAGCCGGCGGGCCACAGCTTCCCGAAGACGGAGGGGCCGAGCAGGAGCCCGGCTACGAGCTCCCCGATGACGGCGGGCTGTCCGAGCCGGCGAGCGGCGATGCCGAGCCCTCGGGCCAGGAGCAACAGGGCGGCGAGCTGGGTGAAGAGCACACCCAGGTCATGGTCGGACAGGGAGTCAAGGGTCACCAGCGTCGCTTCCCGGGCTCGTCATCCCCAAGCGTCGACCACCCCCGACTTCTGTACATCGCCCGGTCGACACAAACCCGAATGCACGTTCGACCCACCCCTTTGGCCGGGCCCGCCGCCTGAGGTCCGGGAGTGTTTTCGCGGTCCCCTGGGCGGGAACGCCACGGCCGTGGGGGCCGCCGAGCATCCGGGGGGCCATCCGCCCGGGCCGGCCGAGTGGGTGGTGCGGATCCTGGCCCTGGCCTGCTGGTGCCTGCTGGTGTGGATCCTCGTCACTTGGACCCGCACCCTGGAACAGCTGGCCTTCGGGGCCGTGATCTCGGTGGTCGTGGCGACCGGCCTGGCGACGTTGGGGCCGGTGGCGCCCCCGTGGCGGGTCCTGGCGCCGAGACGCTTCGCAGGAGGGCTGTGGCTGATCACCAACGCCCTCGGGCGGATCCTCGTGGCCAACGTCAAGCTGGCCGCCCGGATCTGGAACCCCCGGCGCCCCGTGGCGAGCGGGATGATCATCGTGCCGACCGAGAAGACCTCGGACGGCGGTCTGGCGGCGGTGGGGCTGATGACCTCGCTCATCGTCGACAACCAGATCGTCGACCTCGACCGTTCCCGCCACCTGCTCCAGTACCACGCAATCAGCGTCCCGGCGGGGAGTAGGGAGGACGCCCGGAGGGAGATAAACGGTCCGGTGGAGGACCTTCTGACTCCGATCGAGCGCGGTCGGGACCGGGACCGTCCCGACGGCTGAGGGCCATCCCCCTCGATTGGGAGGAGCGCGATGAACGGTCTCTACATCGCCGTGGCCATTGCCCAGGTATGCATGCTCGGCCCCCTGTTGTTCCGGCTGGGGCGGGGGCCGTCGGTATCGGACCGGATGGTGGCGCTCAACACCATGGCGACCGAGGCGGCCCTGGCCCTCCTGTTCTTCTCGGCGTGGGCGGACCGCACCGTGTACCTCGACGTCGCGGTCTGGCTGGCGTCGTTCAGCTACCTCGGCACCATCGTGTGGTCGCGCTACCTCGAGCGGGGGATGTTGTGAGGTTCGCCGCGTCCTTGATCCTCGCCGTCGTCGGCCTCTTCTTCTCGCTCTCGGGAGTGATCGGGATCGTGCGGATGCCCGACGTGTACTGCCGGATCCAGTGCTCGAGCAAGACGATCACCATGGGGGCTCTGCCCGTCCTCGTGGCTCTCGTGGTGGCGGAAGGCCCGATATCCAACTACGGGGGCCGCGCCCTGATCGTGGCCGCCCTCCTGCTGGTCATCAACCCGGCGTCCTCGCACTCGTTGGCCCGGGCCGCCTACAAGCGGGGCGTGCCGATGTGGCCGGGGGCGGTGCGGGACGAGCCGAAGGAGATCCGTCCGACGACGGGAGAGGACGCGCCCGGATCATGAGCGGGTTCTGGGCCCTCGACTACCTCTGCCTCGCCGCCATCCTCGCTGCCGCCGTGCTCGTGCTGAAGCTGCCCAACCTCAGCTCCGCCGTGGTGGCCCTGTCGGCCGTGGGCACGGTGCTGTCGCTGCTGTTCGTGGTCCTCGGTGCCCCCGACGATGCCCACTCAGAGGTGGTCGTGGGCGCCATCGCCCTGCCGGTCCTCTACCTGGTGGCCATCGGCAAGGCGCGAGCGGACGTTCCCGACACCGGTGGCCTCGGGGAGGCGGGCGCCCCCGCTCCTCGGGACGAGAGAGCCGGGTGACCGCCCCCGTTACCGGAGCCGAGGCCCCGGAGGAGGCCAGCGGGACCACGCCCGCCGAGCCCCTCCACCGGCCGGCGGCGGGGCTGCTCCTGGTCCTCGCCGTTGCTGGGCTGCTCGCGCTGGGCCTGGTGGGCCTGCCCCGGGCGGGGGCAGCTCTGCCCGACAT
>DASUHN010000302.1 GCA_036273495.1 Acidimicrobiales bacterium
CGACTGCCTCGTGCGGGGACGAACCATGTGCCGAGCAGTACGTGAGGTCCGGGACGTCAGCGATCCAGCAGGCGTCCTCCTCGCTCCACCAGACCTCGATCGGATAGCCGATCATTCAGCGCCCTCCACGTGGAGATGGTACCGACGGACCAGGGTCGCAACCTGTCGGACCTGGTACGGCTTCGCCTGGCCGGCGGCCTCTTGGAGATTCACGAGCTCCGCTACCCCAGGCCTGGCGTAGACCCGGTGACTTCCCCGCCCACCGACCTGCCTGACCCCAAGGGCCTCGAGTAATCGCACCAGGTCCCGGAATTCGACGTTGTCGACGGCTCCGCTGAGAATTCGGACAATCACCTGCGCCGGCCGCACATGGGGCAAAGTAGGGTCGGGGTGTAACGCTGGCCGTCAGGGGGCATCCGCGACGGCTTCTTCCGACCGCCAGACCTGGTCGGCGCGTCCGGTAGTGGAGGAACCGAGGGCCTGGTCGTGAACATCTGTTGCGCGTACGATCGAAGACATGGCGTCAGGCGTCGGCGCCCGTGGCCCGACACCTAGACCTCCAAAACAGCCAGCCCCATGGCTCGGCCCGCAGCCACCAGGGGATCGTCGAAGCTCGCCACCCGCCCACCCAGCTGTTCGGCCACGAGCAGGACACAGCAGTCCGGCATCTTGAGCCTCGTCTCCGCCCGGATCCCGGCAAGCCGGCCAGGCGCGTCGGTGTCCAGCCCGACACCATTGACCCCAAGTTGGGCCAGGGCGGTCATGGCCACCCCGAGCTTGCCGGCGCGGGCCGGTCCGACGAGGACCTCCGCCAGCGTCAGGCGGCTGGCTCCGAGCGGCTCATCTCCGGTCACCCCGAGCAGGGCCTCGGCGCGGTCGTGGTGGACATCGTCGGCATCAAGATGGGCGATCAGCACCGAAGCGTCGACGACGATCATGCGGGCCAGTCTCGTCGCAGGTCTTCCAGGTACGTGGCGCCGTAGACCCCGGTGAGCAAGCCGCTGGTGCGTCGGACCGCCTCGCGCCGGTCCGCCGCCGCCTGGTGACGTCCTTCGGCCAGCGCCCGGTAGCCCTCCTGGAGCAGCCGCACGACCAGCTTCGCGCGGCTGTCGCGGTCCTCAGGCCAGCGCTTGGCGGCGGCATCGAGGGCTGCGGCCACCTCGTCGGTCTCGGTGATGACGTGTCGGGCTCGGGCGGTGGGCACCACGGAAGTGTAGCACCGAGAGCGATGGTGCTACACCGTCGCCCACGGTCCCCATCCATCCGGAGGGCAACGCGCCGGTAGGCCGATCCAGAGGTTCCAGGCCTCGGCCTTTCCGAGGGCCAGGAGCTCCTGCGCCCTCGTCTTTGAGCCCCTGAGCCGATGAGGACGCATCCCACCCGTCGACACGAGCGCCACATCGAGGCCCATGGCATCAGGCGTCGGCCGAGCCTCGACCCTGGGCTTCATCCGTCGGTCGCGGCGCGGCCCTCGGCATCAGGGTCCTCAAACGCGAAGACCACGCCGGCGATGCGGACCGCCGCCTCCCGGTCGAGACCCGGCAGCGCGTGCTGGTAGATGTCCGCGGTCGTGGCCACCTGGCTGTGACCGAGACGGGCGCTGATGATGCGGGCGTCCACCCCCGAGGCCAAGGTGGCATGGGCGTGGCGGGCCCCGTGCAGGCGGGCCGGGGGCAGCCCGGCCCGGTCCGAGAGCTGGTTGAACCGGCGGGTCACCTGCTCGGGGTGCAGCGGGCGCCCGTCCGGCCGGGCGAAGACCAGCTCGTCGGGCCCACCGGCGCCTCGTTCCCCCTGGCGGCGCCGCAGGCCGCTCAGCGCCTCGACGAGGTGGGGGTCGATGGCGATCTGGCGCCGGCCCCGAGCCGTCTTGGGCTCTCCGATCTGCAGGCGGTGGTCGACGACGAGCAGGCTGCGCCGGATGGTGACGGTGGCGGCCTCGAGGTCGACGTCGGACCACCGCAGCGCCAGCGCCTCTCCCCGCCGGACACCGGTGAGGAAGTAGAACAGCCACAGCTCGAACTGCGGGTCCGAGCAGGTGGCCCGCAGGAAGCGAGCCACCTGGCGGGCGTCCCACACCGGCATCTCCCGCCGCGGTGCCCACGGCGGATCGGCGCCCGCTGCGGGGTTGCGGTCGAGATAGCCCCAGCGCACCCCGTCCCCGAGAGCCCGACGCAGCGTGGCATGGACCCGCCGCACGGTGGCGGGAGCCAGCGGCCGGTCCCGGTTGGCGAGCAGGGAGCCGTAGAAGGCGTTGATGGCGACCGGGTCGAGCGCGACCAGGAGCACAGGGCCCAGCCCAGGCACCAGGTGGGCCCTGACGTTCACGGCGTAGCCGGAGTACGTCCCGGGGCGGAGGAAGGACCGGGCGGCGGGCAGCCACGCGTCGATCAGGTAGTCCCGAACAGTCAGCCCCTCGGCCCCTGGCGGGGGCGGGACTGGGACGTCTCGGTGCTCACGGTCGTTGGCAGGCATGGTTCTCCCCTTTGGTCGGGCCCGCCCTCCGGGGCGGGATCTCTCGGGGGAAGTGCCGGGCCGGCGCCGGACGCCTGCCTCTCGGGAGAACCGTAGGACGACGTTGTGACGGTGGCCGAAGTGCCCCTCGCTCGCTATCGCTGTCACAGCTGAGCCCGAGGATGAACGGTGAGGAAGGGAGGTGGTGATGGACATCGGCATGCTGTCGCTGTGCCGGCTCCGCTACCTGCGCTCCGCCTCGGACTGGGGCTTTGCCATCTACCTGGCCAGGAGGGACGGCTACGAGGACTCGGTCCTTCCCTCGGGTGGCCCCGTCGGCACCGCGGAGGAGGCCCTCGATTGCGCTTGCGGTCTCTACCTCAACGACCCGACGGCCTGGTCGGGCCGCTGAACACGCAGGTGTTGAGCGGCGCCTTCGTTCGGGACAGCGGTGACGGCCACGTCCAGCATGGGGGTGGCCAACGACCGAACGACCAAAGGTCGGCGGAGTCGCCGGTGATCGGGCTGCAGTTGGCGATCTGAAGCCACGACGCGAACATG
>DASUHN010000303.1 GCA_036273495.1 Acidimicrobiales bacterium
TGGACACCCGGAGCCGGCCCGGCGCCGCCGTAGCGTGGCCGGATGAGGGTGGTCGCGGGCACGGCGCGGGGCCGCCGGCTGGTCGGGCCCCGGGGGAGCGCCACCCGGCCCACCTCGGACCGGGTGCGCGAGGCGGTGTTCGACATCCTGGCCAGCCTCGAGGCGGCCGGCGCGGCGAGGGTGGGCGGAGCCGAGGTGGTGGACCTCTACGCCGGCACCGGGGCCATGGGCATCGAGGCGCTGTCCCGCGGCGCCGCCGGGGCCACGTTCGTGGAGACCGACCCGGCGGCGGTCCTCGCCATCGAGACGAACCTGGCCGCAACCGGACTGGGTCCGGGGCACGTGGTGAGGAGGGACGTGGACGCCTTCCTCCGCTCGGGCGCGGTCCGCTCGCGCCCCGGCCCGTTCGACCTGGCGTTCTGCGACCCGCCGTACGGCTTCGAGGGGTGGGACGACCTGCTGGCGGCCCTGCCCGCCCGGCTGGTCGTGGCGGAGGCCGGGGCGCCGATCCCGTCGCGGGCCGGGCGCCCTCTCATCCGGAGCCGGCGCTACGGCGGTACCGTGGTCGAGCTTCTCGGAGAGCCCGAAAGGTAGACCGCCACGCCATCCCGCACCGCTCTCTGCCCGGGCTCGTTCGACCCGTTCCACAACGGCCACCTCGAGGTGGTGGAGCGCGCCGCCCGGCTCTTCGACGGGGTGGTCGTGGCTCCGACGCGGAATCCCCAGAAGGCCGAGGCCCTGTTCAGCGTGGACGAGCGCCGGGCCATGATCGAGGAGTCGACGGCGCACCTGGACGGGGTGCGGACCGTGGCCCTCACCGGCCTGGTGGTCGACATCGCACGCGAGGTGGGCGCCTTGGCCATAGTGAAGGGCCTGCGGGCGGTGACCGACTTCGAGAGCGAGATGCAGATGGCGCAGATGAACCACCGGCTGTCGGGCATCGACACCCTGTTCATCCCCACCGGCCCCGCCCACTCCTTCCTGGCGGCCCGGCTGCTCCGGGAGGTGGCCCGCTTCGGCGGCGACGTGTCCGACCTGGTGCCCCCGCCGGTGGCGGCCCGCCTGAAGGCGAAGTTCCCCCGATGAGCCCCGACCACCCGGACCCGCCCGACACCGAGACCCTGCTGCGCCGGGCCATGGAGGTGATCAACAACGGGAAGTCCGTGCCGCTGTCGACCTCGGTCCTGATCAGCAGCAAGGACGAGGTCCTCGAGCTGCTGGAGGCCGCCAGCGAGCGGCTACCGGGGGAGCTGGACCAGGCCCGGTTCATGATGCGGGAGCGGGATCAGTACCTGGAGAAGGTGCAGCGCGAGGCGGACGAGATCCTCGACGCCGCCCGGGCCCGGGCCGAGCGGATGGTGCAGCGAACCGAGATCGTGCGGGAGGCCGAGCACCGGGCCCAGCGCCTGGTCGAGGACAGCCGGGAGCAGGCGGCCCGCCTCCGGCACGAGGCGGAGGACTACTGCGACCAGAAGCTGGCGGCGTTCGAGATCGTGCTCGAGCGCACCATGCGGAGCGTCCAGGCCGGCCGGGAGAAGCTGCGGGTGACCGCCCCGACCAGGCCCCCGGACGACCCGGGGGGGCTGGGCCAGGACGGCTCCGGAGAGGGGGACGGCCACTTCTTCGACCAGGACCTGGGCTGATTCCCCGTGGAGGCACAGGCGTTGACGCCCCGGGAGGCCGTCGGGGAGGCGGGGTGATCCGCCCGTTCGTGGTGGGGGTGGCCAGCCTGGCCCGGACCGGGCCCAGGAGGGAGCACCGCCGCGGGATCCTCGAGGACCTGGCCGTCTCGGGCAGCGGCGTGGCTCCGGGGGCCGAGGTCGACGTGGACGTCCTGCTGGAGCCGGTCCACGGGGGGGTGATGGTCTCCGGGACCGTCGGGGCGCGCTGGGCGGGGGAGTGCCGGCGCTGCCTCGGGCGGGCCGAGGGCCCGATCCGGGCCGAGGTCCGGGAGCTCTACGAGGACAGCTCTGACGGCCAGGAGACGTATGCCCTGTCCGGGGACCAACTCGACCTGGAGCCGCTGGCGCGCGACGCTGTACTGCTCGAGCTACCCCAGGCCCCCCTCTGTCGCGAGGGATGCCCGGGGCTGTGCCCCACGTGCGGCGCGGACCTGAACGAGGGCCCCTGCGGGTGCCCACCGGCAGACCGTGACCCCCGTTGGGCCGGGCTCGACCCGCTCCGCGGGCCGGACTGACGCCGGCCCGGAACACAGCAGGCCGGAACACACCAGAGGCGAGAAGCGCGAATGGCCGTCCCCAAGAAGAAGACGTCGAAGTCCAAGAGCCGGAGCCGGCGGGCGTCCAACTGGACGCTGTCCGCCCCGCCCCGCAGCATCTGCCCCCACTGCCGGGAGGCCAAGCTCCCCCACGTGGTCTGCCCCAACTGCGGGTGGTACGGGGGGCGCCAGGCCGTCGAGGTCGACTGAGTCGACTGATCAGCCTGGGTCGTTGAGCCCCTGCTACCCGTAGCCCTCGACGCCATGGGGGGCGACCACGCCCCCGGGGAGATCGTGGCCGGGGCGCGGCGCGCCCACGAGGAGCTCGGGATCCCCGTCCTCCTCGTCGGTCCGCTCGACCGGCTCGGGGACACCGGGGACCTGGAGGTCCTGGCCGCATCCGAGGTGGTGGCCATGGACGAGGACCCGGGGCGCGCCGTGCGGACCAAGAAGGACTCGAGCCTGGTGCGCAGCGCCGAGGCGGTGCGCGACGGGAAGGCGTCGGCCATGGTCAGCGCCGGCAACACCGGGGCCACCATGGCCAGCGCCCTGCTCCGCATGGGCCGCCTGCGGGGGGTGCACCGGCCCGCCATCGCCACCCCGATCCCGGTGCCGGGATCCACGCCGACCGTTCTCCTCGACGCCGGGGCCAACGCCGAGTGCACCCCGGCGATGCTCGTGCAGTTCGCCCAGATGGGCGCGGTGTTCTCCCGTGACCGCTACGGGATCGACGAGCCGCGCGTCGGGCTCCTCTCGATCGGCGAGGAGGACACAAAGGGGACGTCCCTCGTCAAGGAGACCAACGAGCTCCTGGCCCACGCGACCGGCGTCCGGTTCATCGGCAACGTCGAGGGCCGTGACATCGTGAGCGACCGGGTCGACGTCGTCGTGACCGACGGCTTCACCGGGAACGTGACGCTGAAGACGCTGGAGGGCGGGGTGAGGGCCGTCGTCGACGCCGTGCTGGCGGCGTTCGGGACCAGCGACGAGACCAAGGCCGCGGCCCAGGTCCTGCTCCCCGCCCTGGCCCCGCTGGCCGACCAGCTCGACCCGGACAGCACCGGGGGCGCCATGCTGCTCGGCGTCGACGGCGTGTGCATCATCAGCCACGGCTCGTCCTCGGCGCGCGCCGTGGTCAACGCCCTGGCGGTGGCGCGGGACATGGCCGGCGCCGACGTGGTGGGCAGCCTGCGAAACGCGGTCCGTTAACATCGGCTGCGTGCCGGCTGAGACGCACGTGGAACGGGGGCCGATGGACCGCCAGGCGGTCTTCGAGCTGATCCGCGACCGCCTCGCGGACATCCTCGAGGTCGAGCCCTCGACCATCACCGAGAGCGCCTCGTTCGGTGAGGACCTCGACGCCGACTCGCTGGCCCTCATCGAGCTGGTCGAGGCCCTCGAGGAGGAGCTCGGGGAGCGGACGGTGGGGTTCCGCATCGACGACGAGGACCTCGAGGACCTGAAGACCGTACGCGACGCCGTGGACTACGTGGTCGCCAAGCTCGACTCGTAGGGGCCGGCGCCCTGGCGGGTCCCTCCGATCCTGCCGCTCTGGAGCGGCTGGCCGACCGTCTCGGCTACGCCTTCAAGGACCGGGAGCTGCTCCGGGTGGCGCTCTGCCACCGCTCCTGGTGCGCCGAGAACCCCGGGGAGACGTCCAACGAGCGCCTCGAGTTCCTGGGCGACGCCGTCCTCGGGCTGGTGGTGACCGACCACATCTACGGCACCTACGACGACCAGCCCGAAGGGGAGATGGCCAAGGTACGGGCCGCGGTCGTGAACTCCGAGGTGCTGGCCGAGCTGGCGGGCGGCTGCGACCTCGGCGCGGCCGTCCT
>DASUHN010000304.1 GCA_036273495.1 Acidimicrobiales bacterium
GTGAGCTTTTGCAGTTCTGAGGGCGTGCCGCGACGAGTGTGACCGTCGAGGGGCTGCTGTAACTACGAGACCGCGATGACGAGCGTATCGATGCCCGTTGAGCGCGGCGTGTAGTTGTCAGCCGTCTGCCACTGGTCGTCAGTGAGGATCGGGTCTTCGATCTCGTCGACGAACATGGAGCGCCACTGTTGGTGTGTAACCGTCATGGCCACGTCCGTGGTGGTGGCCCCAGGGGCCTGGTAGGCAAGGACTTTCGGCCGACCGCCCTTCCAACCCAGGGCGTGGGGGCAGAGCAGTCGCTCGGTGCCGTGATAGCGAGCCCGAACGGGCCGACGCGTGATCAGGGCCGCCTCGAGGACCGCCCATGCTGGCGGTCGGATGGTCTCGCCAGCCGGTCCGAGGGTCGGCGCCGTCGCATCTCTGAGCGCGGTCATGCCGCCGTGGCCAGCGCGTCTAACAACACGGTTGTCATTTTGGGCGTGAGCACCGTGGGTCCGGAGCGAGGTGAAATTCGTTCCCGCCACAGCGCCCGGCGCACCTCGGCCATTGCATCGGCGAAGGAAGGAGTGGCCTTGCCCGGATACCAATCGCGCTCGGTCATCTTGGGCTCGCGCGTGCCGGTGGCGGTCAAGTAGGTGAGCCACACCGCGCCGTGCAACCACAAGCCGAGGGCGCCGGCCCGCGCTGGGCCCTGGTCGGCCCAGGACTGGGGCTCATGGGCGCCGACGACTTGCTTGGCGTCACGGTTGGTCACCTCGATGGCCCAGCGGCTGGCATAGATGGATGCCACTCGGCCCGGAGCCATTCTCAACTCGGTGGTGAAGAAGTAGTCGTCGGGCTCCTTGCCGTCGGGATCGCGCACCACGACGAGGAGAACCATGGCCTTGGGGCAGACCCGATGCCACAGCACCGGTCGTGACCACACGAGGCGGGTCTCTCGCCGGCCCCGCCATTCGATGTCGGCCCGGGTCCAGTCCTTGGGGCGGAGGGCTTTGACCAGGCCGGGCGGGGTGGCCAGCCGGTCGCCCTTGGTCCGGGGCCGGCCCCGCTTGCCGGTGGGCGGAGGTGGGGCCTCGTAGAGGGCGGCGTCGCGCCGCATGCGGGACACGACGGTGGTGCGGGGTAGGCCCCGGCCGGCCAAGCTGGCGTAGGCCCCGTCGGCGCAGAGCACAAAGGGCCGCTCCGGGACGCGCTCGGCAAGGACGCGAACGAGGGACTCGGCCAGCTCGATGAGGGTCGGCCCGTCCTTGCGGTGCAGGGCCACCCCCACCGGCAAGGCGATGGGCATGCCACCCCAGGGCGGGGCGATCCGCACCGCCACCACGACGATATTGAGGCCCCGGGCGAAGACCACCGTCTTGCCCGAGGACCGAACGGCGTCTCTCCAGACCCCCGCCCCTTCGACCTTTCGCCCGGGGCGGTGCAACAGGGTGTCGTCGATGAGCAGGTGCACGGGACCTGAGCCGACATGGGCCACCACGGCGACCACCAGGGCTGCCCACAAGGCGTCCATGGACCACGCCCCGGCTCGGACGAAGCGGTGGTAGGCGTCGTGGGCCGCCCGGGCGGCGGGGTCCATGACCGCCACCATGGCGGTGATCGTGCGCCGACCGGGGGCGATGACCCAGGCCGAGACCAGCTCGATGAACAGGGAATGCGAGGGGGAAGTGAAGACGCCGCCGACCGAGGCGAGCAGGGCCTTCCACACAGACCCTGTCGTCCTCACCGGGTGGCCTTCCTCGGCCTCTTCGATCCCGCCCGCAGCTGGGCCCGCAGGCCGGCGATGCCGGCATCAGCGGCCCGGTCCAGCTCGGCGCGGGCTCGGGCATAGCGGGCCAGGCCGGCACGGACCTCTGACAGGCTCGCACCGGTGAGGGTCAAGGTCTTGCTGGTGCCGTCCTGGGTGTAGGACAGCGCCGGGCTCTCGTGCCCGTCGCCCTGCGCGCACCAGCAACTCGGCTTGCCGCAGCGCCGGCGGAAGGTGAACAAGCTGCCTCGCAGCATGAAGGGATCGTCTGTGCCTCGACGCGTTACCATCTCTTCTCTCCGATCTGCCTGTAACCGTTACATGGCTACAGACAGTTCACCACAAGAACAAGACAATGTGGCTGATGGCGGTCAGGAGAGCGTCAGCTCAGTGGACGCGTCGACCCTGAGAAACTGCGAAAGTCGACACTAGGGGTCCTGATGGAAATCCGAATCGAACCCTGCCCCTGACCACGGACGTCCGTCGCCGACAGGCACTGCCAGCAGCCCCAACGGGATTCGAACCCGTGTCGCCACCTTGAGAGAGGTATGTCTCTCAGGGTCCGGCGCGAGGTTCCTGATCTGGTAGTGGCATACTTGAATGGCTCGTCGATGCGCCCTCGGGCACAACGGCGGGCACAAAACCGTCGGACCCGCGGATTCGTCTTTCTGATGCGCTCGGGTCTCCTCCGTTACCTCGGTTCATCTCCTGGAGGAGCCCCATGTCCGACCGTCCCCGCACCTACCGCAAGAAGCCGTTTGCCGTGTTCGAGCACGGTACCCGGATCTACGCGCCGACGCGCGGAGAGCTCCGCTGGCGGGTGGTGGCCGGCGACGCCGAGGGCACCCGGGTGTTCCACAAGGTGGGGACCGAGGACGCCGCCCGGGCCCGGGCCCGGGTCATCGAGGCCGACCTGGCCCGCCATGCCCCCCTGCGCCCCGCCGAGGGTCCCCGGACGGTGCGGGCCCTCTCGGCGGCGTACCTGGCGTCCCTGGAGGGACGGTCCTTCCGCTACCGGGAGCGACAGGCGGCGATCCTGTCCCGTTGGGTACTCCCCCATCTGGGCGCGCTGGAGGTGGGGCCTGGACCCCGGCCGACTCCGAGCGGCTTTTGAACGTGGCCCGCCGGCGCCTGGCCCCTGCCAGCGTCCAGGGCGTCGGCTCGGTCATGAGGTCCCTCGTCACCTCCGCCCACAAGGCCCGCTGGCTGCCTCCCGAGGCCGACCCCATGTGGCATGTGGCCTACTCGGCGAAGGCCACCCACCAGGGCCAGGCCGTGGGATTCGTCGTGCGCTCCGAGCTGCCCAACGACGGCCAGTGCGCCGCCCTGTTCTCGGCCCTGGTAGAGATGGGGGAACCCAGCTGGGCCCTGGCCATGCGCCTGGCCCACCGCTGTGGCGCCCGCTGGGGGGAGCTCGTGGCCCTGCGGCCGATCGACATCGCCTTCGAGCCGCATCGGAGCGTCTATGTCCGCCGGGCTCTCGAGCAGTCCGGGCGGGGGCTCGTGTTCAAAGAGCCGAAGAACGCCCAGGCCCGCACCACCATCTTCCCGGCCAGCCTGGCCGACGACCTGGGAGGCTACGACGCCCGGGTGAGCGCCGAGCGGGGCGCCGAGGGCCTCCTGTTCCCCGGGCGCGACGGGGACCCGGCCGGGCGCCGCCCGTTCCTGCGTCTGTGGCATCGGGCCGCCCGAGCTGCCGGCTGGCCGATGCTCTCCCCCGCCCGGGCCATCTGGCACCCCCATGACCTGCGCCACGTGGCCGCCTGCTGGATGCTGTTCGACCTGGGCCTCGATGCGGCGGTGGCCGCCCGGATGCTCGGCCACGCCAACGCCGCGTTCACCCTGTCCCGCTACGTGGGAGTGCGCACCGGCGCCGACGCGGCGACCAACGAGCTGACCGAGGGTTGGTAGCCACTGCTCCCCTACTCCATCTCAATCAGACCGCGCACATTCTGAGCGTCGCCCCATGTGCGGTGGCCGAGTTGCCGGGGAGCACTGATCGCCGAGTATTACTTTGGATGGGGAGGCGTCCGCAGCGTCGAAATAGCGCTCATGCCTGGATGTAGTGGCCTGGGCCTGAGGAGGAGATGAGCGCCTCTTACGAAACTGCCCCCGACACC
>DASUHN010000305.1 GCA_036273495.1 Acidimicrobiales bacterium
AAATCGTGGCCGCCGCGGTCGGCCACGATCGGGACGAACAGCTCTCCGCCGTGCACGGCCCGGGAGTCGATGGTGACTCCGCCCAGCTCCACGTCCGCCCCGTGCAGGCGACCGGCGAGCGCGCCGGCCAACTCGCTGGCGCGTAGGCGCATCGGGGGAGTCTTACAGTTGGCCGCCGTGGCCCCGCCCGAGCGGATCCGGTTGGTCGTGCTGTTCGGCGGGCGCTCCGCCGAGCACGAGGTGTCGTGCGTCTCGGCCCTCCACGTCCTGCGGGCCGCCGACCCGGCCCGGTACGAAGTGGTCGCTGTAGGGATCGCCCGCGACGGTCGCTGGTTGGCGGCGGGGGACGCGGTTCTGGCGCTGGGCCAGGGCGCACGCGCCCTGCCCTCTCCGGACGAGAGCGCCGGCCCCGAGCTCGACCCGTTGCCGGCAGTGGCGCCGCCCGAAGGGGGCCAGCAGGTGGTCGTCCTGCCCCTCCTCCACGGGCCGATGGGGGAGGACGGTACGGTCCAGGGCCTGCTCGAGCTGGCCGGGGTGCCCTACGTGGGGGCGGGGGTCGCGGCGTCGGCGGTGTGCATGGACAAGGGGCTCTCCAAGCGGCTGCTGGCCGCTGCCGGCCTGGCGGTGGCGCCGTGGATAGAGGTCAGGCGCCACGAGCTGGGGGAGGGATTCCAGGCGCGCGTG
This sequence comes from Acidimicrobiales bacterium, assembly GCA_036273495.1. Lineage (NCBI taxonomy): Bacteria > Bacillati > Actinomycetota > Acidimicrobiia > Acidimicrobiales > Acidimicrobiales bacterium. Next base: position 685 of record DASUHN010000305.1, read on the forward strand.
GCGGGCGAGCTGGGCTTCCCCGTGTTCGTGAAGCCGGCCAACCTCGGCTCGTCGGTGGGCGTCACCAGGGTTCCCGGCCCGGAGGGGCTCGAGGCCGCCCTGGCCGAGGCGCTGCGCTACGACGAGTACGTCGTCGTCGAGGAGGCGGTGCAGGGACGCGAGATCGAGGTGGGGGTGATCGGGGACGAGTCCCCGCGGGCGTCGGTACCGGGGGAGATCGCGCCCAGCCACGAGTTCTACGACTACGACGACAAGTACGTGGACGGCGCCGCCGGCCTGGTCGTTCCGGCCGACATCGGGGGGGCGCTGACGACCGAGGTGCAGGAGCTCGCTGTGCGCGCCTACCGCACCCTGCGGGTGGACGGGATGGCGCGGGTCGACTTCTTCCTGGAGGAGGGCGGCCGCGGCTTCCTCGTGAACGAGCTGAACACGATCCCCGGATTCACGCCGGTGTCGATGTTCCCGCGGCTGTGGGAGGCCAGCGGGGTTCCGTATGCGGAGCTGGTGGACGAGCTGGTGCGGCTGGCGGTCGGGCGGCACCGGCGACGCTCGCGGTTCCAGACCAGCAGATGACGGTGAGCAGATGACGGAGAGCACATGAGCGAACGTCATTTCGCCGTCTCGGCCGTGGGGGCCGACCGGCCCGGCATCGTCGCCGGGGTGACGGGCGCCCTCGTGGACCTGGGGTGCAACCTGGAGGACACGTCGATGACCGTGCTGAGGGGTCGCTTTGCCATGGTCCTGATCGTGGCCGGGCCGGAGCGCCTCGAAGCCGCGTCCGTCGAGAGCACGCTGCGACCGGTGGCGGGGGAGCTGGGCCTGGCGGTGTGGGTGCACGACGTGGACGAGCTGGAGCCGTCCGCCGTCGAAGGGGAGAGCTGGGCGGTGTCGGTCCACGGTGCCGACCACCCCGGGATCGTCCACGAGGTGGCCGCCGTGCTCGCTGAGGCCGGCGTGAACATCGTCGACCTGTCGACCCGGGTGCTGTCGGGGGAGCATCCGGTCTACGTCATGATCCTCGAGGTGATCCTGCCCCCCGGGAGCGACCCGCCCGCCCTCGAGGAGCGTCTGGCCCTGCTGTCGACGCGCATCGGCGTGGCGTGCTCGATGCACCTGTCGGGCGCCGACATCCTCTAGCCGCAGACAACGCATCGACCTGCGCGTGGCCGTTCGTCCCGTAGTCCGCCTGCCCGATCCGGTCCTCAGTCACCCGGCGGGGCCGGTCGGGCCGATCGACGACGCCGCCCGGCGCCTGGCCACCGACCTCGTCGACACCATGCGCGCCAGCCCGGCGTGCGTCGGGTTGGCGGCACCGCAGATCGGCGTTTCCCTGCGGGCGTTCGTGGTGGACGTCACCGGGCATAGCAAGGCCCGGTCGTGCCACGGGACGGTGGTGCTGATCGACCCCGAGCTGGTCTCGTACGAGGGCGCCGAGCTGGCGCGGGAGGGGTGCATGAGCGTTCCCGACCTGACCGGCGACGTGCCCCGGCCGACCCGGGTGGTCGTGCGGGGGCGGGCGCCGGACGGATCGGAGGTGGTGGTCGAGGCCGACGCCTTCGAGGCGCGCGCCTTGCTCCACGAGCTCGACCACCTCGACGGCCGGCTGTTCCTCGACCGGGTCCCCGGCCCGGCAGCCGTGTTCCAGCGGCGCGTCTACCGCTGACCAGCCGGGCCCGCGTCCGGGCCCGGGTCGATGACCTCGGCCGTGGCGCCGCCGGCCGCGTGCACCCTCCACACCGGGCCGGGCAGCACCGAGGCGTCGAGGCGCTCGAGGGTTCCGGCGTCGGCCAGGGCCACCACGCAGCCCCCGAAGCCGGCGCCGGTCAGCCGGGCGCCGTGCACGCCCGGGGCCGCCTCGAGGGCGACGACCAGAGCGTCGAGCTCGGGAGTGGAGACGTCGAAGTCGTCACGGAGGCTGCGGTGGCTGTCGGACATGAGCCGGCCCGCCCCGGCCAGATCCCCCTCCTCCAGGGCGGCGGCGCACTCGAGCACGCGCCGGTTCTCGGTGATCACGTGGCGGGCCCGCCGCACCAGGACAGCGTCGGTGAGGGCCTCCGCCGCCCCGACCGAAGCATCCCGGAGCGGTCCGAGGAGGGCCGCGGCCCGGTCGCAGTCGGCCCTGCGGTCGGCGTACGCCGATCCCACGAGGGCCCGGTCGGTGCCGGAGTGGGCCACCAGGACCTCGGCGCCGGGCGGAAGGGGGACGGGGCGCAGCTCGAGGCTCTCGCAGTCGATGACGAGGGCCGCCCCCTCGACCGCCGCCGCCGAGCAGAGCTGGTCCATGATCCCCCCGGGCACCCCCGACCCGAGCTGCTCGGCCCGCTGGCAGGCCCGGGCCAGGTCCCGGGCCGGGCCGGAGAACCCCAGCGCCAGGGCCACCGCCACGGTCAGGGCTGAGCTCGAGGAGAGCCCGGCCCCGACCGGGACCGTGCTCGACACCACTCCCCATCCCCCCTGGGCGGGGCGCAGGACGGCCACCACCCCGGCGACGTAGCGGCCCCAGTCGGCGACGCGCGGGGCGTCGGCGGTCGCCACGGCGAGGTCGACGACCACGGCATGCGGGGAGTGGGTGGAGACCAGCTCAACCCCCGCGCCGTGGCGGCGGAGCTCGATGGTCGTGGCGCGGTCCACGGCCATCGGCAGGACCCAGCCGCCCGTGTAGTCGGTGTGGTCCCCGATCAGGTTCACCCGGCCCGGGGCCACGGCCCGGACCAGCACGTCCGGCCCGGCCACGCCGACCGGGCGGCTCCCGGGATCGCTCAAGGCGCCACCGGCGCCGGCGGCCCGGTGGGCGGATGCTCGCTCCGGGGGGTCATGCCGGGAGCTTCGCAGGCGGCGCTTGACCCCCCGCGACAGCGGCGGCCAGCATCCCCGGCATGCCTAGTGGGAGCGGGCCCCTTGCCGGGGTGCGGGTGATCGAGGTGGCCGGGATCGGGCCGGGGCCCTTCGCCGGGATGATGCTGGCCGACATGGGGGCGGACGTGATCCGCGTCGACCGGGCCCAGTCCGTGCGGGACGGGGACCCCGGCCCGCCCCCGCTGGACCTGCTGGCCCGGGGGCGGCGCTCCGTCGGGGTCGACCTCAAGAACCCGGCCGGGGCCGAGACCGTCCTGCGGATGGTGGAGGGGTCCGACGCCCTGATCGAGGGCTTCCGCCCCGGGGTGGCCGAGCGCCTGGGGATCGGCCCCAAGGAGTGCCTGGAGCGCAACCCGGCCCTGGTCTACGGGCGGATCACCGGGTGGGGCCAGGAGGGGCCGTACGCCGCCATGGCGGGCCACGACATCAACTACATCGCCCTGTCCGGCACCCTGCACCCGATCGGGCGGGCGGGCGGACCACCGGTCCCGCCGCTCAACCTGGTGGGGGACTTCGGCGGGGGCGGCAT
>DASUHN010000306.1 GCA_036273495.1 Acidimicrobiales bacterium
CCACGCCGGGAGCCGCAGGAGCGGCGGGGACGGAGGCCGCGTCCTCGGTCGGCGACACGTCGCGACGCAACCCTTCGCGCTCCGCCTTACGACGGACGCGGTCGGCCTGCTGGTCCTCGATGCTCGAGGAATGGCTCTTCACGCCGATGCCGAGCGCCTCGCACAGGTCGAGGGCTTCCTTGTTGGACAGGCCCAGCTCGCGGGCGAGCTCGTAGACCCGGATCTTCTTGGCCAACTGCCGGTTCAGTCCTTCCGATACTCGTGTCCGCGCCCACAAAGGGCGCGGTCTTACATCCTCCCACACGCCGACCGGGGCCTGTTAAAGCGGCCCAGGTCAGGCGGGCTGGTCGAGCTGGCGCCGCAGCGCCTCCGCCGCCTCCGGGCCCACCGCCTTCCGCAGCGCCCGGGCCAGCCCGCCCCGGCCCACAGCGGAGTCGACACACGCCGGCGACCCCCGGCACATCCAGGCGCCCCGGCCCGGGAGGTCCCTTCCCACGGCCAGCCCACCCTCCACCGCCACCAGCCGCACCAGCTGGTCCTGGGGCGCCCGGCGGCGGCACCCCACGCACGTGCGGACCGGAGCCGCTACGCCTGCTCCTCCTCCGGCACGGGAACCGTCAGCGCCTCGGGGGGGCCGGCGGCGTCGGCCCCCCCGGTGGCGGGCGTCCCGGCCTCGGTGGCGGGCGACCCGGCCTCGGTTCCCGCCGGGCCTGCCTGTTCCGCGGTCGTCGCCTCGGCGGCCGGCTCGGCGCCGTCCCCGGCGTCGCCTGCGGCCCACTGCTGGGCGGAGAGGGCCTCGCCGCCCTCGGCGGGCTGCCAGACCATCTCCCCCGCCTCGTTCTCGACCCATTCCCCCTCGGCCCATTCCTCGCCCGAGTAGCCGGCCTCCTCCTCGGCCAGCTGGGTCTCGCTCTTGATGTCGATGCGCCAGCCGGTGAGCCGGGCCGCCAGACGGGCGTTCTGGCCCTCCTTGCCGATGGCCAGGGACAGCTGGAAGTCGTGGACGACGACGGTGGCGGTGCCGGTGTCCTCGTCCAGGCGGACCTCCTTCACCCGCGCCGGCTGGAGGGCCCGGGCCACGAACTCGGCCGGGTCCTCGGAGAACGGGACGATGTCGACCTTCTCGCCGCGCAGCTCGTTGGTCACCATGCGGACGCGGGCGCCCCGGGCCCCGACGCACGCGCCGACCGGGTCGACGTTCGGGTCGTTGGACCACACGGCGATCTTGGTCCGGTGCCCGGGCTCGCGCGCACAGGCCCTGATCTCCACGACGCCGCTCGCGATCTCCGGAACCTCCATCTCGAAGAGGCGCTTGATCAGGCCGGGGTGGGTGCGGCTGACCACGATCTGGGGGCCCTTGGTGGTCTTGCGCACCTCGACGATGTAGGCCTTCAGGCGCGCCCCGTGCTCGTAGCGCTCGTACGGGACCTGCTCGGCCTGGGGCAGCAGCGCCTCGACCTTGCCGAGGTCCAGCAGTGTGTAGCGGTTGTCGCTCTGCTGGATGATCCCGGTGACGATGTCACCCTCGCGCCCGGCGTACTCCTCGTACTTGAGGTCTCGCTCGGCCTCCCGGATGCGCTGCAGGATCACCTGCTTGGCGGTCTGGGCGGCGATGCGGCCGAAGTCCTCGGGGGTGTCGTCCCACTCCCGGAGGACGTTCCCGTCCTCGTCCACCTCCTGCCCGTAGACGCGGATCTCCCCCGAGTCGGGGTCGATGGTGACCACGGCCTCCTCGGCGGCGTCGGGCCGCCGCTTGTAGGCGGCCACCAGGGCGTTGGCCAGGGCGTCCAGCAGGGTGTCGACGGAGATGCCCTTCTCGCGCGCGATCAACTGCAGGGCTTCCAGGAACTCGAAATTCGTCTTGCTCATTGATGGGCCTTCTTCTTGGGGCCGCCCGGCTTGGGGGCGGGGCCCCACTCGAACACGGTGCGCGCCCGTTCCATGTCGGCATAGCGGACGGCGCGGGGCGCGCCGCCGTCCGGATCGACCACGACACCTTCGTCGTCGGCGGCCTTCAGCGTCCCGGTGACCCGGCGCTCCCCCTCCACTCCGGGGAGGGTCCGAACCGACACCTTGGAGCCGACGAAGCGCCGGAACTGCTCCGGCGTCCGCAGCGGGCGCTCGAGGCCGGGGCTCGACACCTCCAGGTGGTACTGGTCGGGCAGCGGATCCCCCGCGTCGAGGGCGGCGGAGATGGCGGGACTGATGGCGCTGATGGCCTCGAGGTCGATGCCGCCGGGACGGTCCAGGCTGAGGCGTACCAGGCCGCGGCCGACCTCTACGTCGACGAGCTCCAGATCGGAGGTGGCGAGGACCGGCTCGACCAGCTCACGCACCCGCTCGGCCGGGCCCATCGCACCTCCTCACTCACTCAAGGACCAGTTGACTCCGCTGATGAAATCACGCTGCGCAATACAAAAAAGCCGGCCCGGAGACCAGCCGGAAAATTATAGCTGAGGTGCCGACCTTCTAGCATCGGCCGACCGTGCCCAAGACCGCCGTTCTGACCCCTCAGGACCAGGATTTCCCCGCCTGGTACCAGGACGTCGTGGCGCGGGCCGAGCTGGCCGACAACGGGCCGGTGCGGGGGACGATGGTGATCCGCCCCTACGGCTTCGCCATATGGGAGCGCATGCAGGCCGAGCTCGACCGGCGCATAAAGGAGACGGGGGCCGAGAACGCCTACTTCCCGGTCTTCATCCCCGAGTCCTACCTGCGCCGGGAGGCCGAGCACGTCGAGGGGTTCAGCCCCGAGCTGGCCGTCGTCACCCATGGTGGCGGTAAGCGCCTGGAGGAGCCGGTGGTCGTCCGCCCCACCAGCGAGACCATCATCAACTCGTTCTTCTCCAAGTGGGTGCAGAGCTACCGGGACCTGCCCCTTCTCGTGAACCAGTGGGCCAACGTGGTGCGCTGGGAGCTGCGCCCCCGGGTGTTCCTCCGGACGACGGAGTTCCTGTGGCAGGAGGGCCACACGGCGCACGCGACCGAGGAGGAGGCCCGCCGCTTCGCCCTGCGGATCCTGGAGGACGTCTACCGGGGGTTCATGGTGGACGAGCTGGGCCTGCCCGTGCTGTTGGGGCACAAGACGGCGGCGGAGCGCTTCGCCGGGGCCACCACGACGTGGACGTGCGAGGGGATGATGCGGGACGGCAAGGCCCTGCAGATGGGGACGAGCCACGAGCTGGGCCAGAACTTCGCCCGGGCCTTCGACATCATGTTCTCGGACGAGACCGGCCAGCGGACCTTCGCCTGGCAGACCTCCTGGGGCGCCTCGACCCGGCTGATGGGCGCCCTGGTCATGGGCCACGGCGACGACGCCGGCCTCCGCCTGCCCCCCCGCCTGGCCCCGATCCAGGTCGTCGTCCTCCTGGTGCGGGCCGAGGAGGGGGCCGGGGAGCGGGCCGCCGCCCTCGCCTCCGAGCTGGCCGGGGCCGGGCTGCGGGTCCGCCTCGACAACCGGGTCGAGACCTCGTTCGGGCGCCGGGCCATCGACTGGGAGGTCAAGGGCGTGCCGGTGCGGCTCGAGGTGGGCCCCCGGGACCTGGCCGAGGGGAACGTGACCCTGGTGCGCCGGGACACCGGGACCAAGACCGCAACTCCCCTGGCCGGCGTGCCCGCCGCGGTGGCCGATGCCCTCGCCGCCACCCAGGAGGCGCTGCACGCCGCGGCCCTGGAGCTGCGCCGGTCCCGGACCGCCCCGGTCGCCACCCTCGACGAGGCCGTGGAGGCGGCCGGCTCGGGCTGGGCGTCACTGCCTCTCGCGGCCCTCGGCGGCGAGGAGGGGGAGGCGCGCCTCAACCGGGCCGGCGTGACCGTGCGCTGCATCGTGGGCACCGACGGCGGCCTGGCCTCCCCCGCCGACCCGCCGGAGGACCTGGTGGCCGTGGTCGGCCGGGCCTACTAGTCGGCAGGCGCATCAGGGGGACCACCGACGGCGCGGTGAGCGCCGGCGCCGGGGTTGGGGTCCCCGGCGGCACGCGGCGGGCGTGGTCCGCAGGACCCGGGTGCCCGACGCCATCAGCTCAGAACGCGGTCATCGTCCAGGGGGGCCGGTTGGCGCCGAGGAACAGGTCGGCCCGGTCGAGGGCGCCGGGGGTCAGCTCGTGGATCCGGCCCGCCCGGCCCAGGGCGCTGGCCGCCACTCCGCCGAGGAGGACCGAGCCCAGCTCGGGGGCGCCGAGAGCCAGGTCGGGCTCCTCGCCGGAGCGGGCCGGGCGGGCGGTGGCCCCGTCGGGGCCCCCCTCTACCACCCAGCGCCCGGGGTTCCAGGGGCACAGCTCGTCGGCGAGGTCGACCGTCAGGCGGTCCGCCACCCGGTAGCGGCGGGCGGCCAGGGCGGCGGCGGCGTCCACCGGGCGCACCCACATCCAGTCCCGGGTCCGCACGCAGGCCAGCTGGCGGGGATCGGCCAGGGCCCAGCGGAGCGGGTCGTCCAGGGGCCGGTTCTCGAAACGGATCTGGGTGACCAGGTCCACCCCGCACAGGAACGAGAACATGGCGGCCTCGGCCCCGGCGTCGACGGCGCACAGCTCGTCCACGGTGAGCCGGGAGCTCGCCAGCTCGTGGTGCCAGTCGGGCTCGACCCGGTAGGCGGCATAGGCGTCGGGTCCGCCGGGGCCCTCGTGGACGGCGCGGAACCAGCTGCCCTTCTGCTCGTCGAGCGGATCCTCGGCCACCGCCACCTCCCAGAAGCCCGGCGTGCGGGACACCTCTCCGGGCTGGGTCCTCCGCCACCGGTCGTGGACTGCGGGGATCAGCTTGAGGGCCTCGGCCTCGTCGACCAGCCGGACCGCGCCCCGCCCGGGCGCCCCGTCCCGGCGCATCGTGGCCCGGGCCCGCTCGAGGGTGTGCTCGGCCGACACCGTGGCCACGCCGTACCCGAACCGGTCGTAGATGGCCCCCTCGCTGGCGGTGAGCACGGCCAGGGGCTCCCCCCGCTCGCGCACGTCGTGGAGCTGCAGGCCCATCAACGCCGTCAGCAGACCCTGGCGGCGGTGGGTGGGCAGGACGCTCACGAAGCTGACCGCGGCCACGGGGACCGTCGTGAGGCCGGGGAGGGTCAGCTCGAAGGAGAAGGCGCCGGCCGTGCCGACCACGGCATCGCCCTCGAAGGCGGCCAGCGTGCGGTCGAACTCGAGGCTCGGCCGCCACGTCTCGACCATGGCGTCGGTGACCTTGCCGTAGCCGAAGGCGGCGGCGTCGGCCCGGTAGAAGGCGCCGGCTTCGTCGGGGGCGATCGGACGGATGTCGTAGTGCACCGGCGGTGTCTACCCGCCGTGGTCCTCCCGGTGCCGGCGAATTAGCTCGACCGTCGCCTCGCTCCGGTTGACGTCGCCCCCCTTGTCCTCCAGCAGGGCGCGCCGGTCGACCTCGGCCTCGGCCTCGGCCCCGGCGTCGGCGGCCGCCAGGCGGGCGTCCACGCCCTCGGCCACCAGCTTCTCCGCCTCGGCCACCAGCGCCGCCACCATCTGGTCCTCGGGCACCACCCGGACGATCCGGCCCCGGATGAACAGGTGGCCCCGCCGGCGGCCGGCGGCGATCCCGATGTCGGCCTCCCGCGCCTCGCCCGGCCCGTTGACCACGCAGCCCATCACCGCCACCTGCACCGGCAGGTTCAGCTCCTCCAGGGCGGCCTGGGCCTCCTTGGCCACCCCGATGACGTCGATCTCGGCCCGGCCGCACGAGGGACAGGCGATCAGGTCGAGGCCCTTGCGCTCCCGGAGGTTCAGGGCCTCGAGGAGCTGGCGGCCGGCGCGCGCCTCCTCCACCGGGTCGGCCGTTAGGGAGTACCGGATGGTGTCCCCGATCCCCTCGGCCAGCAGGGTGGCTATCCCCGCCGTGGACTTGATGAGCCCGGCGGGCGGCGGGCCGGCCTCGGTGACGCCGAGGTGGAGCGGATGGTCGACGACGTCGGCCAGCTGCCGGTAGGACTCGATCATCAGCGGGACGCTCGACGCCTTGACCGAGATCTTGACGTCGTCGAAGTCGACCTCGCGGAAGTAGGCGAGCTCCATCTGCGCCGACTCGACCAGCGCCTCGGGGGTGGCGCCCCCGTGCTTCTTGTAGAGGTCGGGGTGGAGCGAGCCGGCGTTGACGCCGATGCGGATCGGCACCCCGCGGTCGCGCGCCTCGCTGGCCACCAGGCGGATCTCCTCGGGCTTGCGCAGGTTCCCGGGATTCAGCCGCAGGCACGCCACCCCCGCCTCGAGCGCCTCGAGGGCCCTCTCGAAGTGGAAGTGCACGTCGGCCACGATCGGCACGGGTGAGCGGGGGACGATGCGCGCCAGCCCCTCGGCCGCCTCGGGCTCGTTGCACGTGCAGCGCACGATGTCGGCGCCGGCGGCGGCCAGGGCGTAGATCTGGGCCAGGGTGCCGTCCACGTCGGCCGTCTTGGTCGTGGTCATCGACTGCACGCTCACCGGCGCGCCACCCCCGACCGGCACCGGTCCGACCATGATCTGGCGGGTGGCCCGGCGGGGTGCGGCCACGAGGGAACGCCGGCCGGGAACCGGCTGGTCGGCTCGGTCCGGCGCGCTCATCGTTCGCTCACCTCGGTCACTGGAAGGGGTTCGCGGGCGGATGGAAGATGTCGGCCCACGTCGACGCCACCGCCACGACCACGAGGGCCAGCACCACGACCGCGGTGACCGGCGCCCACTTACGGGCGTCGGCGTGGTACGGGCGCCCCCGCCGGCTCCGGATGCGCTCGTACACCGCGGTCACGACGTGGCCGCCGTCGAGGGGCAGCAGCGGCATCAGGTTGAACACGCCAATGAACACGTTGAGCTCGATGAGCAGGACCAGCACGTCGCGCAGCCCGCTGTTGGCGGCGTCTCCCGCCAGTTGGTAGATACCGACCACCGACTCGAAGCGGGGCGCCGGCTGCGAACCCGACGACGGGGCGGGCACGTGGCCGGTTATCTGGCTGGTGTAGGTGTGCAGACCCTGGCGGGAGAAGATCTGGCGGAGCGCTCCGAACACGTCGGTCACCGCGCTGCCGAAGTCGGAGCCGGCCTGCGGGACCGCCGCCAGCGGGGACACGTGCTCGATCACCGGGGCGGGGCTGATGCCGAGGAAGCCGTAGTGCTGCGAGTTCCTGGGGATCGAGACATCCACGCCGGCGATCGGCTGGGTGACCAGATCGCGCGGGACGGCGTGCAGCACCAGGGTCCGGCCGTCGCGCACCACGGTGATGGACACCGGCTGCCCGGCGTGCGAGCTGATCACGTTCGGCACCTGGTTCCAGCTCTGCACTGTGCGGCCGTCCAGAGCCACGATCCGGTCACCCGGCCGGAGGCCGGCCACCTGGGCGGGACTGCGCCCCGGGAGAACGGTCACCGACGACACCGTGGTCGTGGCCTGCGAGCCGGGGGTCCCCACCACCGCCAGCAGCACCCAGAGCAGGATGATCGCCAGCAGGAAGTGCACGAGCGAGCCGGCACTGACGACGAGGAGGCGGCGGGGGAACGTGGCGGCGCGGTAGGTACGGGCCTCGTCCTGGGGAGCCACCTCCTCGAGGTTGGTCATCCCGATGATGCGGACGTAGCCCCCGGCGGGGATGGCCTTGACTCCGTAGTCGGTCTCTCCCCGCCGGACCGACCACAGCCGGGGCCCGAAGCCGAGGAAGTACTCGGTCACCTTCATGCCCGACCACTTGGCCGTGGCGAAGTGACCGAGTTCGTGCAACATGATGATCACGACGATGGCGGCGATCACCGCCATGGTCCGCGCGATCCCTGTGGCGATCGACGCCACCACCGCCGCCGCCACGATCAGAGCGAGCCGCAGGAACGCCGAGCGCTGCTCGCGCGCCGGGTCGCCGTCGGGCGGCGGGGATGGCCGGAAGGGTGCGTCCGCCGTCGTCGGCGCCGCGCTCATCCGGCCCGCACCCGGCGGCCCACGGCCGCCACCGCCGCCCGGCGCCCGCCGGCGTCGGCCACGAGGATGTCCTCGATCCCGTGGGCGGGCGGGCCGTCGTAGGCCTGCAGGGCCTCGTCGACGACGTCGGCTATCTCCAGCCAGCCGATGCGCCCGCCGAGGAAGGCGTCCACCGCCACCTCGTTCGCGGCCGACAGCCAGGCCGGGGCGCACTCGCCCTGGCGGCCGGCGTCGTAGGCGAGGGCCAGGCAGCGGAAGACGCCCGGGTCGGGAGCCTCGAAGTCGAGCCGGGCCAGGTCGGTCCAGTCGATCCGCCCGTGAGGCTCCGCCCACCTGTCCGGATAGGCCAGGGCGTAGCCGATCGGGAGCCGCATGTCCGGCATGGAGAGCTGGGCCATGGTTGCTCCATCGGAGAATTCGACCATGGAGTGGACGATCGACTGCGGGTGGACGACGACGTCGATCCGGTCGTACCCGACCCCGAACAGCTCGTGGGCCTCGATGACCTCCAGGCCCTTGTTCATGAGCGTGGAGGAGTCGACGGTGATCTTGGGGCCCATGGCCCACGTCGGGTGGGCCAGGGCGTCCTCGACGGCCACCGCGCTCAGGACGTCCCGGCCCATCCCCCGGAACGGGCCGCCGCTGGCGGTGAGCAGGATCCGGGCCACCTCGGCCTCGGGGCGGGCCGAGGCGCGCAGGCACTGGTGGATGGCGGAGTGCTCGGAGTCGACCGGGACGATCTCCCCGCCCGACTCCCGCCGCACGGCGTTGACCACCGGGCCGGCGGCGATGAACGACTCCTTGTTGGCCAGGGCCAGCCGGGCCCCCTCCTTGAGCGCCGCCATGGTGACCGGCAGCCCGGCGAAGCCGACCACCCCGTTCAGCACCACGTCCGCCCCCGCCGCCAGCGCCGGCAGCGCCTCGGGGCCGGTCAGCAGCTCGGTCCCCGCCGGCAGCCGGCCCGCGACCCCCGCCGCCGCCTCGGGATCCACGACCGCCACCCGCTCGGGGCGCAGGAGCTCGGCCTGCTCGACCAGCAGGTCGGCCGACGCCCGCGCCCCCAGGGCCACGACCCGGAACCGGCCGGGCTCCTCGAGGAGGACGTCGACGGCTTGGCGGCCGATGGAGCCGGTCGAGCCGACCAGGCTGACCCTGGTCATTCCGGACGCCGTCATCCCAGGCCCAGCACCCGGACCAGGTAGTAGGTGGCGGGCAGGACGAACAGGATGGCGTCCACCCGGTCGAGGAGGCCCCCGTGGCCGGGGAGAAGGGTGCCCATGTCCTTGATGCCGAGGTCCCGCTTCACGAGCGACTGGCACAGGTCCCCGAGCGGCGCCACCACCGCCGCCACCAGGCCCAGGGCCACGGCGTCGTGGAACGACCACGGGTGGATCTGGCTCACCACCGCGGCGGACAGGACCAGGCACGCCACCATCCCCCCGATCAGGCCCTCCCACGTCTTGTTGGGGCTGATCAGGGGAGCCAGGGGCCGGCGTCCCAGCCGGCTGCCGACGGCGAAGCCGCCGACGTCGTAGGACACCGCCGCGATCAGGGCCCCGAGGAGGAACGCCACCCCGTGCCGGTTCGGGAAGACGTCAGGGTCGAGCAGGAGGCCGGCGTAGGAGCCGAGGAACCCCACCCACATGAAGCCCACCAGGGTGGCGCCGATGTTGCGCAGGGCCCGGGCGTGGACCACTCCCGCCAGGTACCAGAGGAAGCTGAAGACGACCGTGAGGGAGGCCACGAGCGGGAGGGCGGACTCCCCCCGCAGGTAGGCCCCGACCATGACCGCGACCGTGGCGGTGAGCCCGAGAAGGGTGGCGGGCCGGTACCCGGCCCGGCGCAGGACTCCGAAGGCCTCCGCCGCCGCCAGACTGGCGACCGCGGTCGTGAGCCCGAGGGCGGGCCCGGGGCCGGCCTTCAACAGGAGGAGGGCCAGGACGCCCACGCCGATCCCGGTCGCCAC
>DASUHN010000307.1 GCA_036273495.1 Acidimicrobiales bacterium
GACGTGGTCGTGGCCCGGGTCTCCGAGATCCGGCCGATCGAGGGCGCCGACCGGATCCGCCACGTCACCGTGGACGCGGGCGGCAACGCGGTCGAGGTGGTGTGCGGAGCGTGGAACTTCGAGGTCGGGGACCTCGTCCCGCTGGCCCCGGTCGGGACGGTGCTCCCCAACGGCATGGAGATCGCCCGGCGCAAGATGCGGGGGGCGGTGTCCAACGGCATGTTGTGCTCGCCGTCGGAGCTGCACCTGGCCGAGGACTCTGCCGGCCTCATGCTGCTGTCCCGGGACCTGGTCCCCGGGACGCCCCTGCCCGAGGCGCTCGGCCTCGAGCCGGACGTGGTCTACGAGCTCGACATCACACCCAACCGGCCCGACGCCATGAGCGTGGCCGGGGTGGCCCGCGACGTGGCCGCCGCCCTGCGGGTGCCGTTCTCGATCCCCGAGGTCGACCTGGCCGAGTCGGGGCCGCCGGCGGAGACGCTGGCGACGGTCGTGGTCGAGGATCCCGACCTGTGCCCGCTGTTCCTGACGAGGGTCATCACCGATCTTCAGATCGGCGAGTCGCCGAAGTGGATGGCCCGGCGCCTGACCCTGGCCGGCATGAGGCCGATCAACTCGGTCGTGGACGCGTCGAACTACGTGATGCTCGAGCTCGGTCAGCCCAACCATCCCTACGACCTCGACCGGCTGCCGGGGGGAGGCCTCCGCGTGCGGGCCGCCCGCCCGGGCGAGAAGGTGCGGACCCTGGACGGCGTCGAGCGCGAGGTGGGCGGCCAGGGAGCACGCGACTGCCTGATCTGCGACGCCGAGGACACGCCGGTCGGACTGGCCGGGATCATGGGCGGGGAGTCCTCGGAGATCGGGCCGGACACGAGGCGCGTGCTGCTGGAGGTGGCGTACTTCACCCCGATGGCCACAGCCCGGACGTCGAAGCGGCTGGGTCTGCGCAGCGAGGCGTCGGCCCGCTTCGAGCGGGGTTGTGACCCCGACGTGGTGGAGCGAGCGGCGGCCCGCATGTGCGCCCTGGTGGGCGGGGGGGCCGTCGTGGCCCCGGGCGCCGTGGCGGCGGGCACCCCACCGCCCCGGCCGCGCATCTCCCTGCGGACCGAGAGGGTGAACCGGCTCCTCGGGGTGCGGCTCCGCCCGGAGGCGATCGGCGGGTATCTCGAGCCGATCGGGTTCGCGGTCGAGCCGGAGGGGAGCCCGGGCGCGCTGGCGGTCGAGGTTCCGGGATGGCGACCCGACGTCACGGCCGAGGTTGATCTGGTCGAGGAGGTGGGGCGCCACCTCGGCTACTCCAGGATCGAGCGCACCGTCCCGACGACGACGCAGGTCGGCGCCCTGACGGCGTTCCAGCGCGAGAGGCGCCTCGTACGCGAGGTCATGGTCGGAGCGGGACTGATCGAGGTCTGGACCCCGTCCCTGATCGGGCCCGGGGACCACGAGCTGGCCGGACTCGCGGGCACCGACGTGGAGCTGGCCAACCCGATGTCGCGGGAGGAGTCGGTGCTGCGCCGTTCGATGGTCCCGGGTCTGCTGCGCGCTCTCCGGTTCAACGTCGGTCACCGGAACCGGGGGCTGCGCTTCTTCGAGGTCGGCCGGGTGTTCGCGGCGCCGGCCGGGGCGGGGGTGCCCGACGAGCGGGAGCTCCTCAGCGTGGCCGTGCTCGAGGACGGGGACGCCGGCTCGGCGGTCCGGCTCTGGAGGACGCTGGCCGGAGCCCTCCGATTGGCCGACCCCGGGTTGGAGGCGGCCGCTCCGCCCGGACTGCACCCGACCCGCACCGCCCGGGCCCGGGCGGCCGGGGTGGAGGTCGGGACGGTCGGCGAGGTGGACCCGGCGGTCGTGGCCGCCCTCGACCTGGAGGGCCGCGTCGGCTGGATGGAGATCGACCTCCAGGCCCTGGCCGGTGCCCCCCGCCGCTCGACGGCGGTGGTCCCGGTGACCGTCTACCCGACCAGCGACATCGACCTGGCGTTCGTGGTGCCGGACGCGGTGCCGGCGGCGACGGTCGAGCAGACCCTGCGGGAGGCGGCGGGCCCGCTGCTCGAGAGCGTCTCGCTGTTCGACGTCTACCGCGACCCGGCCCACGTCGGGGAGGGGCGGCGGAGCCTGGCCTTCCGCCTGCGCTTCGGCGCTCTGGACCGCACCCTCACCGATCCCGAGGTGGCCGGGGTGCGGGCCCGGTGTGTGGCGGCGGTCGAGTCGACCCACGGGGCGGCACTCCGGGGTTAGGGCCGGAGGGACTCCGGCCCGCTCCGGGCGGGGGCGGTGGGTTCTCGGACGGACCGGGCTCCGGGGGCGCCCTACCCGGGTCGTTTCACCAATTCCGAATTCATGATTCTGCATAATCATGCAGAAGCTGTTAGGGTGACGGGATGAAGGTCGGCATCGTGGGGGCGTCGGGGTACACCGGCGCCGAGCTGCTGCGGCTCTGCGCCGGGCATCCGGAGCTCGAGGTGGCGGTGGCCACCGCCGACAGCCAGGCCGGCCAGCGGGCCGCCGGGCTCTATCCGAGCCTGGCCGCCGCCTACCCCGACCTGGTCTTCGGCCCGGCCCCGACCGACGGCGGCGAGGGGCTGGACGGCCTCGACCTGGTGTTCCTGGCCCTGCCCCACGGCCACTCGCAGGATCTGGTCCCGGACCTCAAGGGGCGGGTCGGCCACGTGGTCGACCTGGCCGCCGACTTCAGGCTGAAAGACGCCGCCGCCTACCCCGTCTGGTACGGGTCCGAGCACCGGTGTCCCGAGCTGCTGGCGGAGTTCTCCTTCGGCATCCCCGAGCTGTTCAGGGACCAGCTGCGGGGGGCCGGGCTGGTGGCGGCGGCGGGCTGCTACGTGACGGCGGCGGCGCTGGCGCTGGCTCCGTTCGCCCGGTCGGGGGCCATCGACACGCGAGGTGTCGTCGTCGATGCCGCCAGCGGGGTGTCGGGGGCCGGCCGGACCCTGAAGCACAGCAGTCACTTCGCCACGGTGGACGAGGACTTCGTGGCCTACTCGCTCCTCGACCACCGTCACACCCCGGAGATCGAGCAGGCCACCGGCGCCCAGGTGCTCTTCACGCCCCACCTGGCCCCGATGACCCGGGGGATCCTGGCCACCTGTTACGCCCGGCCCCGGTCGGTGGACTCGACGGCCGCCGCCCTCGAGCTGCTGCAGGAGTTCTACGCCGGCGAGCCCTTCGTCGTGGTGGGGGACCAACCTCCGAGCACCAAGGCGACGTGGGGGTCGAACTGCGCCCACCTGTCGGCCCGGGTGGACCCCCGAACCGGGTGGTTGGTCGTCCTGTCGGCCCTCGACAACCTCGTGAAGGGAGCGTCGGGGCAGGCGGTCCAATGCGCCAACCTGGCCCTGGACCTGCCGGAGGAGCTGGGCCTGTCGCGCGTCGGGGTCTACCCGTGACCGTCACCCTCCCCGGCGGGTTCGTGGCGGCGGGCGGAGGGTGCGGGATCAAGCCGGGCGGGGCGCTCGACCTGGCCGTGGTCGCCACCACCGACGGCGCTCCCGTGCCGGGGGCGGCGGTGTTCACGTCCAACCGGGCCTGCGCCGCTCCGGTGACGCTGTCGCGCCGCCATCTGGCGGCGACCGGCGGCCGGGTCGCCGCGGTCGTAGTCAACAGCGGCAACGCCAACGCCGCCACCGGGTCGGCGGGGCTGGCCGACGCGGCGCGGATGGCCGAGCTCACCGCCAAGGGGGTGGGCTGCGGCGCCGAGGAGGTGCTGGTCTGCTCCACGGGCCTGATCGGCTTCCGGCTGCCGATGGGTGCCGTCGAGGCCGGCCTGCCCGGAGTGGTGTCGGCGCGGGCGGCGGGGCCGAACGCCGCCGCGGCCGCGGCGCGCGCCATCATCACGACCGACACCAGGCCGAAGACCGTGGAACGGGCCGGCGCCGGCTTCGTCGTCGGGGGCATGGCCAAGGGAGCGGCGATGCTGGCCCCGGACATGGCCACCATGCTCGCCGTGCTGACCACCGACGCCGTCGTCGAGCCCGGCCCGCTCCAGGCCATGCTGCGCGACGCCGTGGCCGGCTCGTTCAACCGCCTGTCCGTCGACGGGTGCACCTCGACCAACGACACGGTGATCGTGATGGCGTCGGGGCACTCGGGCGCGCCGGGCGGGTCGGCCCCCGAAGAGGTGGCCCGGGTCCTGGCCGAGGCCTGCACCGACCTGGCCCACCAGATGGCCGACGACGCCGAGGGCGCCACCAAGGTGGCGCGGGTGATCGTCACCGGAGCAGCCGACGACGGGGAGGCGACAGCCGGGGCGCGCAAGGTGGCGGAGAGCCAGTTGGTGCAGTGCTCGCTGCACGGCGCCGACCCCTACTGGGGCCGGGTGGTGAGCGAGCTGGGGTCGGCGGGCATCGCCTTCGACCTCGACCGGGTGGAGGTGGCCTACGGCCCGGTCACGGTGTGCCGGGGTGGTGTGGCCGTCGACCACGACCGCGACGCGGTGGCTCAGCACCTGGCGGGCCGCCACGTGGAGCTGCGGGCCGACCTCGGGCTGGGGTCCGGTCGGGCGGCGATGCTGACGACGGCGCTGAGTCCCGCCTACATAGCCGAGAACGAGCGCACCTCGTGACGGTGCTGCTCGACGCCGGGGTCAAGGCGTCCATCCTGGTCGAGGCCCTCCCGTACATCAGGCGCTTCTGGGGCCGGGTGGTCGTGGTGAAGTACGGCGGCAACGCCATCGGGGACAGCGACTCGCTGGCGTCCTTTGCCGAAGACGTGGTCCTCATGCGGTCGGTGGGCATGCGCCCGGTCGTCGTCCACGGTGGCGGGCCCCAGATCGGGGACCTGATGGAGCGGCTGGGCAAGACGCCGGTGTTCCGCGAGGGGCTCCGCGTCACCGACGCCGAGACGCTCGACATCGCCCGCATGGTGCTGGTCGGCAAGGTCAACCGCGACATCGTCGGCGCCATCAACGTCCATGCCGCCATCGCTGTCGGGATATCAGGTGAGGACGCCGGTCTGCTGCGGGCCACCGCCCGCTCCGAGGAGCTCGGCTTCGTCGGGGACGTGGCGGCGGTCGACGCCTCGATCATCGAGCGGCTGCTCGCCCAGGAGCTGATCCCGGTCGTGGCGACGATCGGATCCGACGACACCGGCCAGTCCTACAACATCAACGCCGACACCGCCGCCGGCGCCATAGCCGTGGCCCTGGGCGCCGAGAAGCTCGTGTACCTCACCAACATCGAGGGGATCCGTCGCGACGTGGCCGACCCGGACAGCCTGGTGCGCCGGGCTTCGGTGGCCGAGGTCCGGGAGATGCTCGGGAGCGGCGCCGTAGGGGAGGGCATGATCCCGAAGGTCGAGTCCTGCGTGAGCGCCGTCGAGCGCGGCGTGGGCCACGCCCACATCCTCGACGGGAGGGAGCCCCACGCCCTCCTGCTCGAGTGCTTCACCGACGAGGGGGTTGGGACCATGGTGGAGCGGTGAGCCGGGAGGCCCTGATGACGACCTACGCCGAGCCGGCGGTGACCTTCGTGCGGGGCCGGGGCACCGAGCTCTGGGACACCGCGGACCGGCGCTACCTCGACTTTCTCACCGGCCTGGCGGTGTGTTCGCTCGGCCACGCCCATCCACGCGTGACCGAGGCCGTGTGTGCCCAGGCCGGCACGCTGCTGCACGTGTCGAACCTGTTCGGGAACGAGCTGGCGCCCCGGCTGGCCGAGGAGATCGACGCCCTGATCGGGGACGGCACCCGGGCGGGTGGGCGCAGCTTCTTCTGCAACTCGGGCGCCGAGGCCAACGAGTGCGCCATCAAGCTGGCGCGCAAATGGGGAGGCCGGGGCCGCCACGTGGTGCTGAGCGCCTACGGCTCCTTCCACGGCCGCACCCTGGCCACCCTCCATGCCACCGGGCAGCCGGCCAAGCACGAGCCGTTCGTGCCTCTGCCCGAGGGCTTCCGCCACGTCGCCTGGGGCGAGGCCGACGCCCTGGCCGACGCCATGGACCCGTCGGTGGCGGCGGTGATGCTCGAGTCCGTACAGGGCGAGGGTGGGGTCAATCCGGCGCCGCCCGGCTACCTGGCCGACGTGCGCCGGCTCTGCGACGAGCGCGGCGCCGTGCTGATCCTCGACGAGGTCCAGACCGGTCTCGGGCGCACCGGGCGGTGGTTCGGGTTCCATCACGACGGTGTCGTCCCCGACATCGTGACCATGGCCAAGGCCCTCGGCAACGGGGTCCCGATCGGCGCCTGCTGGGCCCGGGCCGAGGTGGCGGCCGCCTTCCAGCCCGGTGACCACGCCACGACGTTCGGAGGCCAGCCCCTGGCGGTCTCGGCCGCGCTCGCGACCCTTGCGGTCATGCAGGAGGAGGACGCGCCCCGCCGGGCCCGCCAGGCGGGCGCCGCGCTGTCGACCCGTCTCGGCGTGCTTCCCGGCGTGCGCGAGGTTCGCGGCCGCGGGCTGCTGCTGGCGGCGGTGCTCGAGCGGCCCCTGGCCAAGGCGGTGGTGGACCTGGCGCTCGACCGGGGCCTGGTCCTGAACGCGGTGGCCCCGGACGCCATCCGTCTGGCCCCACCCCTCCTGGTGACCGACGACGAGATCGACGAGGCCTGCGGGATCCTGTCCGGCTGCCTGGCGGAGGTCCTGTCGGGGACGCCGGCGTGACCCGTCACTTCCTCGAGATCGACGATCTCACGGGCGCCGAGCTGGACGAGGTCCTGGCGACGGCGGAGGCCGGCGCTCGGCCCCCGGTGCTGGCGGCCAAGGGGGTCGCGCTGCTCTTCGAGAAGCCCTCGGCCCGGACCCGCAACGCCACCGAGGTGGCGGTGGCCCAGCTCGGCGGCCACCCTGTCAGCATCCGGGGCGAAGAGGTCGGTCTCGACACCCGCGAGCCCGCCGAGGACCTGGCGCGCGTGCTGGCCGGCTACCACGCCGCCATCGGGGCCCGGGTGATCGACCACTCGACGCTGGAGCGGATGAGCGCCGCCCTCGACGCCGCCGCCCTCGACGTCCCGCTGTTCAATCTGCTGTCCGACCGGACCCACCCGTGCCAGGCCCTGGCCGATCTCCTGACGATCCGCCAGCGGTTCGGCGCCACGGAGGGCGTGAAGGTGGCCTATGTCGGGGACGGCAACAACGTCTGCCGCTCCCTGGCGCGCGGGTGCCTGATGGCGGGGGCCCGGATCGCGGTGGCGTGCCCGGACGGCTACGGCCTCGATCCGACCGAGATATCAGGGGTGGTGAGCACATCCGATCCGGCCGAGGCCGTCGCCGACGCCGACGTCGTGTACACCGACGTCTGGACGTCCATGGGCCAGGAGACCGAGGCGTCGGTCCGGTCCCGCGCCTTCTCCGGCTTCCAGGTCGACGCCGCCCTGCTGGCCCACGCCTCCCCCAAGGCGGTGGTCATGCACTGCCTGCCCGCCCACCGGGGCCAGGAGATCTCCGCCGACCTGGTCGACGGGCCGCAGAGCCTGGTGTGGCAGCAGGCCGCCAACCGGCTGCCGGCCGTGCGCGCCCTCCTGGTCTTCCTCCTGGACGCGTCACGCCGGGCGTCCTGATGGCCAAGAACCAGCGCCAGCACCGGATCTCGAGGATCCTCGAGCACCACGCCGTCGGCAGCCAGGGAGAGCTCGTGGAGCTGCTCGCGGCCGAGGGGGTGGTGGCCACCCAGGCGACGGTGTCGCGCGACCTCGACGACCTGGGCGCGGTCAAGGTCCGGCTCCCCGGCGGGGACACCGTCTACGCCATACCCGAGATGGCCAAGGAGCGGGTGGCGCCGGAGGACCACCTGAAGCGGGTGCTCGGCGATTGGGCGGTCGAGGTCGGCCACTCGGCCAACCTGGTCGTCATCCGCACGCCCCCCGGTTCGGCCCACGTGGTCGGGTCGGCCCTCGACCGGTCGGGGATGGACGGCATCGTCGGGACCATCGCGGGAGACGACACGGTTCTGGTCGTGGCGGTGGAGTCGGTGGGTGGCAAGAAGATGGCGGCGCGACTGTCCGCCCTGGCCGGGCTGTGACCGCCCGTGGTGGGGCTGGGGCCCTGCCTGCGGGACGACTGACACTGGAGGTTGAGGATGGCTAAGCGGATCGTGCTGGCGTACAGCGGAGGTCTCGACACCTCGGTGGCGGTGCGCTGGCTCATCGAGGAGACCGGCGCCGAGGTCATCGCGGTGGCGGTGGACGTCGGCCAGGGCGGGGACTTCTCCACCATCAGGGAGCGGGCGCTGGCTGCGGGCGCGGTGGAGGCGGTGGTCGTGGACGCCCGCCGGGAGTACGCCGAGGACTTCCTGGTGCCGGCGCTGCGGGCCAACGCCAAGTACGAGGGGAAGTACCCGTTGGTGTCCGCCCTGTCGCGCCCGTGCATCGTCAAGCACCTGGTGACGGCCGCACGCGACCACGGTGCCGACGCGGTGTCGCACGGCTGTACGGGCAAGGGCAACGACCAGGTCCGCTTCGAGGTGTCGACGCGCGCCCTTGCGCCGGACCTGGAGACCGTGGCTCCCGTGCGCAACTGGGGCCTGACCCGGGAGCAGTCCATCGAGTACGCCGAGCGCCACGGCATCCCGATCACCGTCACCAAGGCCAGCCCGTACTCCATCGACCAGAACCTGTGGGGCCGGACCATCGAGTGCGGCGTGCTCGAGGACCCGTGGACCCAGCCGCCGGAGGAGGTCTACGAGCTCACCACTCCGACCGCGACCGGACCGGTCGAGATGGTGCTCGGCTTCGAGCAGGGCGTGCCGGTCTCCATCGACGGACGGTCGCTCCCGCTGGACGAGCTCATCCAGGAGGTGACCCAGGTGGTGGGCTCGTACGGATGGGGCCGCCTCGACATGGTCGAGAACCGCCGGGTGGGGATCAAGAGCCGGGAGGTCTACGAGTGCCCCGGGTCGCTGGCGCTGCTGATGGCCCACGCCGACCTGGAGGACCTGACCCTCGAGCGGGACCTGGCGCACGAGAAGGCCCGGTTCGAGCCGCGCTACGCCGAGCTGGTGTACGACGGGATGTGGTACTCCCCGCTCAAGGAGGCGTTGGACGCCTTCGTGGCCAAGAGCCAGGAGTTCGTGACCGGCGAGGTGCGCCTGCGCTGCGAGCTGCCGGGCCGGTGCCTCGTCGTCGGCCGGCGCAGCGACGTCGGCCTGTACGACTACACGCTGGCCACCTACGAGGCTGCCGACGCCTTCCGGCACGCCGACGCCGAGGGCTTCGTCCGTCTGTGGGGGCTGGGTGTCGAGACGTGGGCGGCCCGCCAGTCCCGGGCGGGAAAGTGACGGCCGCCGGCGGGGCTGGGGCCCCCGCCGTGCGGAGGAGCCGGGGGGTAGGGGACCCGGCGGGGAGAGAACAGACGGCCGGGGGCGGGGCGGGAGAGCGGCCTTGAGCCTGTGGCAGGGGCGGTTCGGGGAGCAGCGGCCGGCCGAGGAGCTGGTCGCCTTCACCGAGAGTCTGTCGTTCGACCAGCGCCTGGCCGACGACGACATCGTGGCGTCGCGCGCCCACGTGCGCGGGCTGGGGCGGGCCGGGGTCCTCGAAGCCGAGGAGGTCGACGTGCTGCTGGCGGCTCTCGACCAGGTGCGCAAGGAGCTGTCGGCGACGTCGTTCGTCTTCTCGCCGGACGACGAGGACATCCACACCGCCATCGAGCGGCGGGTCACCGAGATCGCCGGTCCGACCGGGGCCAAGCTGCACACCGGGCGCAGCCGCAACGACCAGGTGGCCACCGACCTGCGGCTATGGGCGCGCCGGGAGCTGATCGGGGTGGGCCGGCGGGTGCTGTTGCTGCAGCAGACCCTGCTCCGGCGCGCCGTGGAGGCCGAGGACGCCTACCTCCCCGGTTACACCCACCTGCAGCGGGCCCAGCCCGTGCTGCTGGCCCATCACCTGCTGGCCCACGGCTGGGCCCTGTCGCGTGACATCGACCGGCTGATGGCCACCGTCTCGCGCGCCGACGTGAGCCCGCTGGGTGCCGCCGCCCTGGCCGGGACGTCACTGCCCCTCGACCCCGACGGGGTGGCGGCGGAGCTGGGGTTTGCCAACCGCTTCGAGAACTCGCTCGACGCGGTGAGCGACCGGGACTTCGTGGCCGAGGCGGTGTTCGATCTGGCGCTGCTCGGCGTGCACCTGTCCCGGGTGGGCGAGGAGGTCGCCATCTGGTCGACCGCCGAGTTCGGCTTCCTGCACCTCGACGACGCCTACGCCACCGGCAGCTCGATGCTGCCGCAGAAGAAGAATCCCGACATCGCCGAGCTGGCGCGGGGAAAGACCGGCCGGCTGATCGGTCACGTGGCGGCCGTGCTGTCCACTCTCAAGGGACTGCCGCTCTCCTACAACCGGGACCTGCAGGAGGACAAAGAGGCGCTGTTCGACGCCACCGACCAGGTGTCCCGGGCGCTGACGGCCATGGAGGGACTGCTGGCGACGGCGGTCTTCGACACGGCGCGGATGGCCGAGGCCGCCAACACGGGCGAGACGGCCGCCGTCGATCTGGCCGAGTGGCTGGTCGAGCGCGGGACCCCGTTCCGGGAGGCGCATTCGGTCGTGGGCAGCCTGGTGCGGGCGTCGCTCGAGCGCCGCGTCCCGCTGTCCGAGCTGGTGGAGGCCCACCCCGCCCTCGGCGCGGGCGCCCTGCACCTGCTCGAACCCGGGGTGGCGGTCACCCGGCGCACCTCTCCCGGAGGGGGCGGGCCCAGCGCGGTGAGCGAGCAGCTCGTGCGCTTCCGCCAGCGGCTGGCGGTGGATGCCGACCGTCTCGGCGTCGACCGCGCCGGCACCGCCAGTCCGCCCGGATCTTGAGCCCCGGGTCCCGATGAGGACCCGCCGGGTGCCGCGTTCGTTCTACGACCGCGACGCAACCGAGGTGGCGACCGACCTCCTCAACAAACTGGTGGTGGCCGGGGGGCGGGCCGGCCGCATCGTCGAGGTGGAGGCGTACCGGGGCTCCGAGGACGCGGCGTCACACGCCTTTCGGGGTCCCTCGCGGCGCAACGCCACCATGTTCGGGCCGCCCGGGCACCTTTACGTGTACTTCTCGTACGGGGTGCACTGGTGCGCCAACGCCGTGTGCCTGCCGCGGGGGACGGCCCATGCCGTCCTCCTGCGCGCCCTGGCCCCGGTCGAGGGCGTGGAGGAGATGCGCGTGGCGCGCCGCGGGGCGCCCAGGGACCGGGATCTCTGCTCCGGCCCGGGCCGGCTCTGTCAGGCCCTGGGCATCAACGGAGACCACGACGGCGTGGACCTGGTGACCGGCAGCGGGGGAGTGGCGATCCGCGACGACGGGATGGCGCCCCCCGCCGGGCCCGGGGTGGGACCGCGCGTCGGGATCCGCCAGGCCGCCGACCTGCCGCTGCGGTTCTGGGTGCCGGGTGATCCGTCGGTGTCGCGCACCCGTCCCGGCCCGCGCCCGCGGCGGGTCAGGAGCTCACCACCAACCTGATCGTGCTCGCGGTGGACGCAGCCGGAAGGGTCAGGGGCTGGCGTGCCGCCGCCGCTGCCTGCCCGGCGGTGATCTCGCCGAGCTGCACCAGGCGGTCGAGCACCTCCCGGCGCCGGGCCGTGGCCACGTCGGGATGGGTGAAGGGGTCGGTGGCGCTGGGAGCGTGGATCAGCCCCGCCAGCAGCGCCGCCTGGGAGAGGTCGACCTGCCCGACGGGCCGGGCGAAGTACGTCTCGGCGGCCGCCTCCACGCCATAGGCCCCGTTGCCGAGGTAGATGGCGTTGAGGTAGTCACCCAGGATCCGGGACCGGGGGTGGTGGCGCTCGAGCTCGTAGGCCTGGGTCGCCTCCCGCACCTTGTCCCCGAGGCCGCGGGGCCCGGAGTCGTCCTCGAGGCGGAGCTTCACGTACTGCTCGGCGATGGTCGAGCCCCCCTGGGCGGCCCGCCCGGCCTGGACGTCGGCCAGCGCCGCCCGGACCACGGCCCGGACGTCCACGGCGGGCTCGGTCCAGAAGCGCTGGTCCTCGGTGGCGACCACCGCCGTCTGGACAACGGTCGGGATGCGCGAGAGCGGGACCGGCCGGCGGTCGACCGAGCCGTGGAGGGTCCCGAGGGCGCTGCCGTCGGCGGCCAGGACCACCGAGGTCGGGGCCGGGCCGGCCGTTCGGTATGCTGATGCGTCGGCCGGGCTCAGGCCCGTGCCGGCGGGAAGGGCGGCGGTTCGTCTCCCGGTGCGGATCCCGCTTGACGGGAAGCCCGGGCGCCGATAGCGTTGCCCTTCGCCCTGGCGGCCGGTTGTACGGCTGACGGGGCCACACGCGGCGGAGCCGAGACCGCGCCCAACTGGGCGCCCGTCGGCCCCCGACGGTGGTTCGGACGGTTGCCCCCGGGCATCCGTTTCCCACCGGACAGATCCTTGACAACGGAACAGAGAGAGCCAAAAGCCAGTGCGGGCGACGAGCCCGGCGCTGCCGCAAGGTCGCGCTGAGTCTCGTCGTTCTTGGAAATTCAGCACTGAAACGGACAACATCTGTTTCTGTGCCAGTCGGCCCGACGGGATCAGTGTCCTGGACGGCCGGCTCTCCGATCTCCCCGGGTTTTTCCCGGGAAGGTCTCGATGGAGAGTTTGATCCTGGCTCAGGACGAACGCTGGCGGCGTGCTTAATACATGCAAGTCGAACGAGGTCCATCCGGTGGCAACACCGGTGAAGACCTAGTGGCGAACGGGTGCGTAACACGTGAGCAACCTGCCCCGAAGACTGGGATAACCCCGGGAAACCGGAGCTAATACCAGATGCCCTCACCGGGTCGCATGGCCTGGTGAGGAAATGGATTCCGCTTCGGGAGGGGCTCGCGGCCTATCAGCTTGTTGGTGGGGTAACGGCCCACCAAGGCTTCGACGGGTAGCTGGTCTGAGAGGACGGCCAGCCACACTGGGACTGAGACACGGCCCAGACTCCTACGGGAGGCAGCAGTAGGGAATCTTGCGCAATGGGCGAAAGCCTGACGCAGCAACGCCGCGTGGGGGATGAAGGCCTTCGGGTTGTAAACCCCTTTCAGCAGGGACGAAATTGACGGTACCTGCAGAAGAAGCCCCGGCCAACTACGTGCCAGCAGCCGCGGTAATACGTAGGGGGCAAGCGTTGTCCGGATTCATTGGGCGTAAAGAGCTCGTAGGCGGCTTGGCACGTCGGGTGTGAAAACTCCAGGCTCAACCTGGAGACGCCACCCGATACTGCCATGGCTTGAGTCCGGTAGGGGACCACGGAATTCCTGGTGTAGCGGTGAAATGCGCAGATATCAGGAGGAACACCAGTGGCGAAGGCGGTGATCTGGGCCGGTACTGACGCTGAGGAGCGAAAGC
>DASUHN010000308.1 GCA_036273495.1 Acidimicrobiales bacterium
CCGACCGGGTTGGGCTTCGCCACCGGCGTCAACTTCCCCGACGCCCTGACGGCCGGGCCGTACCTGGTCACGCTGAACTGGCCGATGCTCCTCACCGACCCGGCTTCGCTGCCCACGTCGATCTCCGACTACGTCACCAGCGTCAAGTCGTCGCTCCTGACGGCCACGGTGTTCGGTGGCATCGCCGCGGTCAGCGACAACGTCTTCCAGCAGCTGACGACGCTCCTCTCGTAACGGAGCGGCCGGCCGGGGCCAAGGCGCTCCGACGGGCAACCGAGCAGGCAGGTCCCAACAGGGGCGGAGGGAAACCTCCGCCCCTGTTGCTTTTGTCGCTTCGCGCGTCGGGTGGCGCCAAACCGGCCCCGGAACGGGCACCCCGCGCGCTCTGTGGCAGGCGCCGGGGGATAAGTCCCTCTTGACACAGATGGCCCCTCAAGGGTATCACCGGAGGTGTCGAGGACACCACCATGCGTGGTGCCCCTTCTCGACGTTCCTTCGTGGCGGTCGTGGTCGGCAGCCTGGCTGCATCCGTAGCGGGACTGGCCGTCAGTGGCGCCGGTGCCCCCGCCGCCCGGGCCGGCACCGCATCCCATCTCGAGACGGTCGTTCCACCGCCCGCCCACCTCTCCGCCCCGGTCCGGGCGGCGTCCCTCACCCCCGATGGCGGCGGGTACTGGCTGGCGGCGGCGGACGGCGGGGTCCTGACCGCCGGCGACGCCGGCTTCTACGGCTCGGCCGGGAACCTGCACCTGTCGGCGCCCGTCGTCGGCATGGCCACCACCCCTGACGGCCGCGGCTACTGGCTGGTCGGCTCCGACGGCGGGGTCATGACCTACGGGGACGCCCCCTTTCTGGGGTCCGCCGGCAACCTGCACCTGGGCGCCCCGATCGGGGCCATGACCGCGACGCCCAACGGGCAGGGCTACTGGCTGGTGGGCTGGGACGGTGGCGTGATGACCTATGGCAACGCCCCCTTCCTCGGCACGGGCCAGGGCCACGGGCCGATCACGGCCGTCGCCACCAGCCCGGCCATCCAGGGCTACGTGCTGGCCGGGGCCAACGGCACGGTGGTGTCGGTCGGAACGCCCGCAGCTTCGCCCCAAGCGGTGCCGGCGCCCTCCTCCGACCCCGGCGCCCCGACGACCACGGTCCCGGACCCGACCACCACGACCCAGCCCCCCAGCAGCTCGTCGGGGGCACAGGGGCTGTCCACGCCCCAGACACCGTCGGTGCCGATCGGGTCCGCCCCGTCGGTGCCCGTGTCCACCTCTACCGGCTCACCGAGCAGTGGAACGACTTCGGCCACGGGGAGCTCCAGCTACTCGTTCATGTACCCGAACGGGTCCAACGGGACGACGGCCCGGTGGAACCCGTGCGCCCCCATCCGGTGGGCCGTGAACCTCTCCGATGCCCCGGCCAACGCCCTGGCCGACGCCCAGCAGGCCATCGCCTACGTCTCCTCGGCCACCGGGATCGGCTTCACCTACGTGGGCACCACCAGCGCCATCCCGAGCCCGACCGGTCAGGCCGGCCAGCTGCCCGCGGGAGTGGACGCGGTGATCGCCTGGCTGACCCCGGCGCAGTTCGGGGCCACCGGTGGGGAGGCGGGCTTCGGCGGCAACTGGTGGATCTCGAACGGCGGCCCCGACCGGATCTTCCAGGGCTACGCCATCGTCAACGGGGACATGGCCAAGTCGCTCCTGCGCCCCGGCTTCGGCCCGGGCTACAGCGAGGGCCACCTCCTGCTCCACGAGCTCGGGCACATGATGGGCCTCGGCCACACCCAGGACCAGAGCCAGGTCATGTACCCGCAGCAGGGGCCGCTCTCCCCGGGGACCTACGGGTCCGGGGACCTGGCCGGGCTGAAGGCGCTCGGCACCGGTGGCTGCCTGTCCTGACGCCGCGGCGCGGCGCGGCCGAGTTGATCGAATGTTGTTGACCCGTCGCTGATCGCAACGCTCGGCCGGGGCGAGAATCACGGCGTGGCCCCCAGCCGCACGCCCCCCGGATCACCGCGCTCAGTGGCCGCCGGTGCGGCCGATCCCGCCCGGGTCAGCACAACGCGCCACCGCCGGGCCAGCCGACTCCTCACGGTCCTGGTCGTCGGGACCGACGACTGGGCGACCGACCAGTCGGCACAGGTGCTCGAGGCGAACGGCCACCGGGTCCTCGTGTGCCACGAGACCGGTGAACCGACCTTCCCGTGCAACGCCCTCATCGAAGGGCGGACCTGCCCCCTCGACGTCGGCTTCGAGGTGGTCCTCACCGCTCGGGCCCGGCCCTCCGCCGCCCCGACCCAGGGGGAGATGGGGGTCATCTG
>DASUHN010000309.1 GCA_036273495.1 Acidimicrobiales bacterium
GTGCGGCCGGGCTGGCCGTCACCCCGTGGCTGGTGCGCGACGCCGTGGTGATGGGCCGGTTCGTCCCCGTCACCACCCAGGGCGGCCTGGTCGCGTCCGGCACCTACAACGACACCGCCGCCCACGACCCGCTCGTGCCGGCGGCGTGGCGCCCGACGAGCGATGTCCCGGAATACCGCCATCTCCTGGGCGGGACCGAGATCCAGGAGGAGGCGGCGCTGCGCTCCGCCTCCTTCCACTACATCCGCGCCCACCCGGCGTACCCGTTCCGGGTCGCCGGATGGAACCTGCTGCGGCTGTTCGATCTCACCGGGGTCTCCGATGCCCGTGCCTCGTGGGGCGCCAACGGCTTCTCACCGGGGTGGGCCGAATCGGACGCCTTCGGCCTGCTGGCCCTCGCCGTCCTCGGGGCCTTCGGCGCCGGGCGGGTCCTGCTCCGGCGCCGAGCCGAGCGGCCTCCTTCTGGCCCCGCCCCTGACACGGGTGGCGCTGGGCGCCAGGGGCACCGGGCGTTGTGGCTGGCGCCGGTTCTGCTGGTCCTCGTGACCATCCCGGTCCTCGGCGAGAGCCGCCTGCGCGTGGGCATCGATCCCTTCCTCATCCTGCTCGTGACGCAGGGACTGGTCGCGTGAGCGTGCGGGTGCTGTGGGTCACCGCCGAGGCCCCCGATCACGAGCGGGGCGGGGGGTCGATCCGGCAGGCCCATCTGCTCGACGGCCTGGTCCGCGCCGGGGCGGAGGTCGACCTTCTGTTGGCGGGCACCCTCTCGGATCCCGCGGTCGCCGGCGCGGTGTCCTCGGTGGAGGAGGTGGCGGTGCCGCCCCGCCGGGTGCCGAGCCGGCGCGCCGTCCGCCGGGCCCGTGACGTCTGGCGGGTGGCGGGGGCCCGCCTGCCCGCCGAGGTGGCCGACAAGCGGGCCGAGCGGGCGGTGCTCGGACGGGCGCTGGGTGACCTGCGGGCCGGATCGGTCTCTGGGGCGCAGCGGTACGACGTGGTGCACGTCGAGCACCTCGGACTGGCCGGCATCGTTCCGGAGGGTCTGGGCCGGGTTCGCAGCGTCGGCGTGCAGAACGTGCCGTCGCGCATGGCCGAGCAGGCGGCGGTGCTGGCGGTGGGGCGGCGCCAGCGGCTGCTGCTCGGTGCCGAGGCCGCTGCCGCCCGGCGCTTCCAGCGCCGGCTCACCGGGGCGACCGATGTGGTGGCGGTGGTGTCGGAGGAGGACGGTCGGGAGCTTCTGGCGCCGGCCCCGACGCGCCCACCCGCGCCGCCTGCCCCGGCGGTCATGATCACGCCCAACGGTGTCGATCCCGACCGCTTCCCGGTGTCGCCCCTGCCGGCCGGACGTTCCATCGTCTTCACCGGGACCCTCGACTTCCTCCCCAACGTGGACGCCGTGTCCTGGTTCGCGCACCAGGTCCTGCCGCTCGTGCGCCGGCGCATCCGGGAGGCGGACCTGGTGGTGGTGGGCCGCCGTCCCGTGGCGGACGTGGCGGCGCTGGCGGCGATCGACGGAGTGACCGTGCATGGCGACGTTCCCGCCGTGGCCCCCTTCCTGGAAGCGTCCCGGGTGGCGATCGTCCCGGTGCGGATAGGGACCGGAAGCCGGGTGAAGGCCCTGGAGGCGATGGCGGCCGGTCGTCCCGTGGCGGGCACGACCATCGGCCTCGAGGGCATAGACGCTCAGGCCGGACGCGACGTTCTGGTCGGAGACTCGCCGGTGGCGCTCGCCGAAGCCGTGGTCCGCCTCCTCGACGACGACGGGTTGGCCGCTCAGGTGGCGGGGGCCGGACGCCGCCTGGTCGGTACCCGCTACCGCTGGTCCGAGATCGCCGATGCCTTTGCATCAGACCTGCTGGGCCCTCTCGGGTAGAGACGCGGCCGAAGGCGTCTGTCCGGGCCGTTCGGCTCTCAGGTCGACCGGGTGTAGAGCTCGCCGGTGGCGGCGGCGGTCCGACGTATGTCGTGATGCTCGGTCAGGTGGACCAGGGCGGCTTCTGCCCTCCCCCGGGCGGCACCCGGGTCGTCGAGCACGTCCAGGAGGGCGGCGGCGGCGTCGTCGGGGTGGCCCTGGCGGACGAGGCGGCCGCTGACCCCGTCGGTCACCAGGTCGCGGTTGCCGACGGCATCCGAGAGGACGACCGGAGTGCGCGCCCGCATCGCCTCCAACACGGTGTACGGGCAGCCCTCGTACAGCGAAGGCAGGAAGAGAACGTCGAACTGGTCCATGACCAGAGCGGCGCGCGGCAGGTAGGGGATCAGATGGACCGAGCCGGTCAGGCCCCGCCTCCCGACGAGGGCGCGCAGAGCCTGCTCGCGGGGGCCCGAACCGATCAGGACCGTGGCGGCCCCCGGGCGCTCCCGGTGGACGAGGGCGGCGGCCTCGATCACCAGCTCGGGTGCCTTCTGGGGAACGAGGCGGCCCACGAACCCGACGATCGGGCCCGCGGCGGGCAGCCCGAGGAGGTGCCGGACGTCGACCGGGGGCCGGTCGCCGCCGTCTGCCGGCGCCGTCAGGTCGATGCCGTTGGGGATGGTCACGACGCGGTCCGGCGGGGCGAGGCCCCGGACCGCCGCCGCGGCCGCCTCGCTGGCGGACACGGCGACGAGGGCGTGGGTCAGAGAGCCCAGACCCCGCTCCACGTTCATGGCCACGACGGACGGGTGCAGGCCGTTCGGGGTGTAGAGGCGCCGGGTGGGCGCATCCGCCGCAGCCATGCGGGCCAGCGCCCCGCCGACGGCGCTGTGGCCGTGCACGACGTCGGGCCGGAGACGGCGGACGAGCCGGCGGAGAACGAGTAGTGCGGAGGTGTTGTGAGGGCTAGCAGGGGCCCGGCGCATGTCGACCCGGTGCACGGTCGCGCCGAGGGCCTCCATCTCGGGCACGGCCAGGGTGTCGGTCGTCCCTCCCACGCGGTGCTGGGGAACAGCTACGTGATGGGTCACGTCCTGCACGTGGCGCACCAGATCGGAGACATGGCGTGCCGTTCCGCCCTCGAGCGCCTCCAGCACGTGCAGCACCACCGTCACGGAGTCCCCCCGGTCACGGCGTCGTAGACGGCGGCGTACCCGGCGGCGGCGTCGTCCCAGCGGTGGGCCGCCGCTCGCTCCCGGCCGCGAGCGACGACTACGTCGCGCAATGCAGAGGTGCCGCTCATCCGCACCAGGGCGTCGGCCCAGGCCTCCACCTCGGTGGGAGGGACCAGCGCCGCCGCGTCGCCGACCGTGTCGCGGAGGCCGGGGCTGTCGGCGGCCACCACCGGGATCCCGAACGACATGGCCTCCAACGCCGCCAGACCCACCCCCTCGTACAGCGACGGCACCGCCAGGACCGCCGCCCCCCGGTACAGGGGAGGCAGCCACGCATCGGGGACGCGGCCGAGCACCACCAGCCGGTCCGACGGGACGGCTGCGGGCACCGCTCTGGCCACCTCCCGGGCGGTCGGGCCGGCCAGGACCAGCGGGGGGGCCGCCGAGGAGGGCAGGGCGTGGTGCGCCGCCAGGAGGGTGAGGAGGTTCTTGTGGGGCTTGGCGGTGCCGACGTACAGCACGTACGGCCGGGGCAGAGCCGGATATCCCGCCGGGCAGCCCGAGCCGTCCGGGTCCGCGGACCAGGCGGCGTGGTCTACGCCGTGGCCGATCACGGCCGCGGCCCGGACGCCGAAGAGGCGGTCGAGCTCGGCGGCGGTGAACTCCGAGACGGCCACGACGGCGGCGGCGGACCGCACCGCCGAGGGGAGCGCCGCCCGGTAGTAGGTCCGGGCCACCGGCGAGCGGGCGTGGCCGGGATGGCTCAGCGGGAACAGGTCGTGGACCGTCAGCACGACGGGGACCGGTGACCGGCGGGGCACGGAGAGATGCGTGGCGTGGTGGACGTCCACCCCGAGGCGGCGGAGGAGGCGGGGCAGCTCCAGTTGCTCGCCGACGCCGAAGGGCCCGGAGCGCACGGCAACCGATCCCGGCGGCGGGGCCGGGGCAGCCGGACCGAGGCCGGCCCCCCGCCGGGCCGGCGGTCGCCGGCTCGATCGGCCGGCCGGGCCCAGGGTCACCACCTCGGGATCCCCTCCCCGCCGGAGCAGCGCCGCCGCCAGCTCGGTGGCAAAGCGGCCGATGCCGGGCAGGCCCAGCGGGCGGACGTCGACGCTCACCCGCACGACGGGCGATCCAAGGTGGAGGGCGAGCCGGCGTCGACCGGTGCGGCGGCACGAGGACGGCGCTGGGCCCATCGGTAGAGGGGGAGCCCGGCGGCCGCGCCCGCCG
>DASUHN010000310.1 GCA_036273495.1 Acidimicrobiales bacterium
GGCCGCGCCGGGGACGCTCGGCGTCGGCGGCGGGAGTGTCTCCGTTGCCCGAGTCCGCCGGTGCCGAACCATTGTCGGATCCGGTGACCACTCCGGTCACCCGGAGGATCTCGTCGATCAGGTCGGCCTTGCGCGTCCTGCTGGCGGGCTTGAGGCCCATGGCTTCGGCGATGGCGTGGAGCTCGTCGCGCTCCTTGCGCTCCAGGACCGAGCGTTCGAGCTGCTGCTCATCGCTCATGTGCACCTCTCTTGAGGTTGTCGAGGCCACCCGGTGGTCACTCCGCCGGGTGGGTTTGGTGGACGGACGGCTCTTCTACCCGGGGACGCCCGGGACGAGCCCTGCGCTGCCGCGGACCCCCGACCGCTGCCGTGTGTCCCGGGTCCCACGCGTGAACGGCGGGGCTCGAAGCCGGAACGGGAGGAGTCGTTAGGGGAGGAGCCGTGTGGCACCGCCCCCAAATACGACCGCGCGATGCGAACCACATGGTACGTCACCGGGAGGACCGTTACAAGCTACGGCCCCCGGAGGCCCGGGACCGGCCTGGGCTCAGAGGCCGATCTCGGCCCGGATTGCGTTGTACTCGGCCTCCACCGGGACCGGGACGGCGATCTGGCTGATGGCGATGTCGGGGTCCTTGAGGCCGTGCCCGGTCAGGATGCAGACCACCCGGGACCCCGGGGGGACCCCGTAGGCCAGCAGGCCGGCCACCGACGCCGCCGATGCCGGCTCACAGAACACCGACTCCTCGGCAGCCAGGAACCGGTAGGCCTCGAGGATCTGCTCGTCGGTCACGGCCCGGATCGATCCGCCCGACTCGCTGGCCGCGGCCGTGGCGCCGTACCAGGACGCCGGGTTCCCGATCCGGATGGCGGTGGCCACCGTCTCAGGCTCGGCGACGGGGTGGCCCTCGACGATCGGGGCCGCCCCCGCGGCCTGGAAGCCGAGCATGACGGGCAGCCGGGTGGCCCGGCCGGCCTGGCGGTACTGCAGGTAGCCGCGCCAGTAGGCCGTTATGTTCCCGGCGTTGCCGACCGGGATGAGGTGGTAATCGGGCGCGTCCCCCATGGCGTCGACGACCTCGAAGGCCCCCGTCTTCTGCCCCTCGATGCGGTCGGGGTTCACCGAGTTCACCACAGTGACCGGGGCCCGCTCCCCGAGCGTGCGCACGATGTCGAGGGCGGCGTCGAAGTTGTCGCGCACCTGCAGCACCCGGGCGCCGTGGATGAGCGCCTGCGCCAGCTTGCCGAGGGCGATGTGGCCCTCGGGGATCAGCACCGCGCACGCCAGCCCGGCCCGGGCCGCGTAGGCGGCGGCCGAGGCCGACGTGTTCCCGGTCGAGGCACAGACCACCGCCTTGGCGCCCCGCTCCACCGCCTTGGAGATGGCGAGGGTCATGCCGCGGTCCTTGAACGACCCCGTCGGATTGGCGCCCTCGACCTTGAGGTGCACCTCGGCACCGGCGCGGTCGGACAGGCGCGGGGCCGGGATCAGAGGCGTCCCGCCCTCCTGCAGGGTCACGACGGGGGTGTCGGCACCGACGTCGAGGAGGTCCCGGTACTCCTCGATCACCCCGCGCCAGCGCGTCATTCCGGGCCCGCCACCCGCAGCAGGCTGCCGACCCGCTTCACCACGTCGAGCTGGTGGAGACCGGTGATCGTGGCCTGCAGGTCCGCCTCGCGCGCCGTATGGGTGATGAAGATGAGGCGCGCCTCGTCGGCCAGGCCGGTCTGCTCCATCGACCGGATCGACACCTGGTGGCCGCCGAACACCTGCGCCACCGCCGCCAGCACACCGGGCCGGTCGACCACGTCGATGCTGAGGTAGTACTGGGATCGGAGCTCGTCGATCGGGCGGATCACGGCACGGGGCGGGCTGGTCGAGCGGCTGGTGCCCCCGGCCCGCAGGTTGTGGGCGGCGTCGATCAGGTCCCCGAGGACGGCGCTGGCGGACGGAGCCCCACCAGCGCCCCTTCCGTAGAACATGAGCTCACCGACCGCCTCACCCTCGACGAAGACGGCGTTGAACGAGCCGCGCACCGCGGCGAGGGGATGGGCCTGGGGGAGCATGGCGGGATGGACGCGCACGGCCACGGCGCCGGCGTCGTCCTGGTCCGCCATCGCCAGGAGCTTGACGACGTACCCGAGGCGGTCGGCCACCCCGATGTCGTGCGCCGTCACGCCGCTGATGCCTTCCCGGTACACGTCCCCGGCCACGACTTCCACGCCGAAGGCGATGGTGGCGAGGATGGCGGCCTTGGCCCCGGCGTCGTAGCCCTCCACGTCGGCCGTCGGGTCGCGCTCGGCATACCCGAGGCTCTGGGCTTCCGCCAGGGCCTCGGCGTAGGTGGTGGCCTCCTCGGTCATCCGGGTGAGGATGTAGTTGGTGGTCCCGTTCACGATGCCCATCAGGCGGCGAACCCGCTCCCCGGCCAGCGACTCGCGCAGCGGGCGGATGAGGGGGATGCCGCCACCGACCGACGCCTCATAGAGGAGGTCCACGTTGTTGGCCGCCGCGACCTGGGCGAGCTCGGCGCCGACGTTGGCCATCAGCTCCTTGTTGGCCGTGACCACCGGCTTGCCCGACTTGAGGGCGGCCAGGATCAGGCTGCGGGCCGGCTCGATCCCCCCGATGACCTCGACGACGACGTCGACCTCGGGCGCGGTGGCGACGGCGGCGGCGTCGTGGGTGAGCACGCCGTCGGGCAGCTCGACCTGACGCTCCTTGGCGAGGTTGCGCACCGCGACCCTCGTGACCTCGAGGCGCAGCCCGGTGCGGGCGGTGATCACCTCGGCGTCGGACTCGAGGATCTGCACCAGCGCCCCGCCGACGTTTCCGCAGCCGAGGAGCCCGACGCGGACGGGAGCCGTGGCGTTACCGGCGCTCACGGGCCCACCGTACCCTGCCTCAGGCGTCCAACCTGAGAAGGTCCTCCTCGGTCTCCCTCCGCACGACGGTGCGGGCGCACCCCTGTGCCACGAACAGGACGGCGGGGCGGAGCACCTTGTTGTAGTTGGAGGCCATGGAGTGGCCGTAGGCCCCGGTGACCGGGGTGGCCAGGACGTCCCCCACCCGGATGTCGGCCGGCACCCGGGCGTCGCGCACGATGAAATCCCCCGACTCGCAGTGCTTGCCGACGACGGTGACCCGTCGCGGGCGCTCGGCGTCAGCGGCGCGGGGAAGGAACACCTCGTAGCCGCTGCCGTAGAGGACCGGCCGCGGATTGTCGCTCATCCCCCCGTCGACGGCCACGTAGGTGCGGACCCCGGGCAGATCCTTGAGCGTCCCGACCGTGTACAGGGTGACGGCGGCGCCGGCCACGATCGACCGGCCCGGCTCGGCGGTGACGCGGGTCGCGGGGGCCACCCCGAAGGCGGCGCAGGCACGCCGGACCGCTGCCGCCCACTCCGTGATCGTGGGCGCCGACTCCCCCTCGACGTAGGCCACCCCCAGGCCCCCGCCCACGCACAGCTCCCCCAGTCCGAGCGGGTTGAAGAACCCGGCCAGCACCTCGACCTCCCGCTCGAAGGAGTCGGTGACGAAGATCTGCGACCCGATGTGGGCGTGGATGCCGACGAGGTCGACGGCCCCGAGAGCGCTCAGCGCCCGCAGCCGCTCGACGGCGGCTTGCGCCTGTCCGCTGGCCAGACCGAAGCCGAACTTCGAGTCGACCTGACCGGTCATCACGTACTCGTGGGTGTGGGCCTCGATCCCGGGGGTGACCCGGAGCAGCACCCGCGGGGGCGAGCCCCCGTCGCGCGACGCCGCGATCAGCTCGAGGCGGTCGATCTCGTCGCCGGAGTCGACGACGATGCGGCCCACCCCTTCGGCCACGGCCCGGCGCAGCTCGGCGTCGGACTTGTTGTTGCCGTGAAGCACGATGCGCCCCGCCGGGACCCCGGCCGCGAGAGCCACGTGCAGCTCGCCACCTGTGGCCACGTCGACCCACATGCCCTCTTCGTTGGCCAGCCGGGCCATGGCCCGGCAGAGGAAGGCCTTGGACCCGTACGCCACGCCCTCCCCCCAGGCCCCGACCGCCTCCCGGCAGCGGGACCGCAGATGCTCCTCGTCGTAGACGAACAGAGGTGTGCCGTGCTCCTCGGCCAGCGCGACCAGGTCACAACCGCCCACGGAAAGGCGGCCGCGGGCGTCGACCACGGACGTGTCGGGGAGCAGCCGGAGGGGAAGCGACGAGATGACCCGAAGCTACCGTGGGGCCCGTGCCCGACCCGGTGCATATCCTCACCGAACGCCTGCAGGGTGCCATCGGCGCCGCGTTCGGTCCCGAGCTGGCCGGCGCCGATCCGGTGCTGCGCCGGGCAGGCCAGGCCCGGTTCGGGGACTATCAGGCCAACGCGGCGATGGCCCTGTCGAAGCGGCTGGGCCGGCCCGGACGGGACGTGGCCGACGCCATCCTCGCCCACCTCGACGGCCGCGGCGTGGTGGCCAAGGCGGAGGTCGCGGGCGGCGGGTTCATCAACCTGACCCTCGACGACACCTACCTGGCCAGGGAGACGGAGGCCTCGGCCGCCAGTCCGACATTCGGGGTGGCTCGGACGGCGGCGCCCCGCCGCTTCGTGGTCGACTTCGCCGGGCCCAACGTGGCCAAGGAGATGCATGTCGGCCACCTGCGCAGCTGCGCCATCGGCGACGCCCTGGCCCGGATCCTCGAGTTCCTCGGCCACCGGGTCATGCGCCAGGACCATCTCGGTGACTGGGGCCGCCAGTTCGGGATGCTCATCGAGCACCTCGTCGACCTGGGCTGGGACACCGCCGATGCCGGCAGCGGCGCACCGAGGTCCATATCCGACCTCAACGAGCTCTACCGGCAGGCCCAGGAGAAGCTCGACTCCGACCCGGCGTTCGCCGACCGGTCCCGGACCCGCGTGGTGGCCCTCCAGTCGGGTGACGCCCGGTCGATGGCGCTGTGGAAGGAGCTGGTGGCGGAGTCCCGCCGCCACTTCGAGGAGGTCTATCGCCGCCTCGGCGTCACCCTCCGGCCCGAGGACGTCCGGCCCGAGAGCTTCTACAACGAGACGCTCGGCCCGATGGTGGCCGAGCTCGAGCACAAGGGCCTCGTGGCCGTCGACCAGGGGGCCCTGTGCGCCTTCCCGGAGGGATTCACCGGGCGGGACGGGGGGCCTCTTCCCCTGATCGTGCGCAACTCGTTCGGGGGCTACGGCTACGCCGCCACCGACCTGGCGGGGGTCAGGTTCTCGGTGCGCGACCTCGGCGCCGACCGGCTGGTGTACGTGACCGACGCCCGCCAGGCCCAGCACTTCGCCATGGTGTTCGCCGTCGCCGGCCAGGCGGGCTGGCTCGGCGAGCGCGCCGCGGCCGAGCACGCCCCGTTCGGGACCATCCTCGGCCCGGACAACAAACCGTTCAAGACCCGGTCCGGGGACACCATCCGCCTGGCCGACCTGCTCGACGAAGCGGTCGAGCGGGCCCGGGCCGTGGTGGTGGAGAAGAGTCCCGACCTCGACGCCGACGCCGCCGCCGCGGTGGCCGAGGCGGTCGGCATCGGGAGCGTCAAGTACAACGACCTGGCCAACGACCGGGTGAAGGACTACGTCTTCGACTGGGACCGGATGCTGGCCCGGGAGGGAAACACCGCTCCCTACCTGCAGTACGCCCATGCCCGCATCCACTCCATCTTCCGCCGGGGCTCGGAGATGGAGATGGCCCAGGAGCCCGCGCACGCGGGCGACATCCACCTGGTCCTGGCGGAGCCGCAGGAGCGGGCCCTGGCCCTGGCCCTGGTGGGCTTCGACGGCGCCGT
This sequence comes from Acidimicrobiales bacterium, assembly GCA_036273495.1. Classification (NCBI taxonomy): domain Bacteria; kingdom Bacillati; phylum Actinomycetota; class Acidimicrobiia; order Acidimicrobiales; species Acidimicrobiales bacterium. The sequence continues at coordinate 5,781 of DASUHN010000310.1, forward strand.
GCACGCCACCGCCACCCACCTCCAGCCCCACCGCCTGTGCACCTACCTGTTCGAGCTGGCCACCACCTTCACGACCTTCTACGAGGCCTGCCCGGTCCTGCGGGCCGACCCCGAGGTTCGCGAGAGCCGCCTCGGCCTCTCCGCCCTCACCGCCGCCGTTCTGGGACGGGGCCTGGACCTCCTGGGCATCGCGGCGCCGCAGCGGATGTAGCCGGCGCCTACGACCGTCGCTCGAGCAGCGCCGCCACCCGCTCCAGGAGCTCCAGCGGATCGAAGGGCTTGGTCATGTACTCGTCGGCCCCGGTGGCGCGTCCCGCCTTCACGTCGGCGTCCTGGGCCTTGGCGGAGAGGATGATGATCGGTATCGATGCGGTGGCCGCGTCGGCCTTGAGCCGCCCTGCAGCCTCGAGGCCGTCCATCCTCGGCATCATCACGTCGAGAAGGATCAGGTCGGGATGTACCTCGGCGGCCTTCTCCAGGGCCTCCACGCCGTCCCCGGCCAGCACCACCTGGTAGCCCTCCATCTCGAAGTTGACCTGGAGGAGCTTCTGGATCACCGGGTCGTCGTCGACCACCAGGAGGGTCTCGCCGGACACGCCGTGATCCTAGGAGGCGGGCCTCGGCCGAGGGCGGTACGCCCGTTCGGGCCCCCGGCCGGCGGAATTAGAGTGGGCTCCCCGCCCTCGTAGCTCAGGGGATAGAGCACCGGCCTCCGGAGCCGGGTGCG
>DASUHN010000311.1 GCA_036273495.1 Acidimicrobiales bacterium
GACCCCGGACGCCGACAAGCGGCGGGCCAGGGCCTGGCCCTCCCCGTCGAAGTCGACGACGAGGACCTCGACGTCCCCCCGCCGCCGCAGGGCCTGGGCCGTCTGCTCGGGCCAGCCCACGACCACGGCGCTGGCCGGCCCCGGCAGCTCGGCGGCCAGGATGGCGGCGGTGTCGTCGGACTCGAGGGCCGCCGCCGCCCGCTGGATCTCGGCGTAGGAATCGGGGGCGGCCAGCACCCGGGCCGCCAGCCACCACAGCGTCCCCACCTCGGGGTGGCGGTCGACCAGCCTCCGGCACCCGGTCACGACCGCGGCCGGGTCCCCGGCAAAGCCGGCCAGCGCCCCCGCCGCCTCCCCGGCCAGGAGGCTGGGCCCGGCCCCCTCGGCCCGGGCCACCATGCGCAGACGCTCGATCGGGTGCACCGCCCTAGCCGACGATCCCGCCACGGGTCATGGCCATCACGTCGAGGGCCCGGTCGACGTCCTCCTCGCTGAGCAGGCCCCGCTCCAGGACCACCGTCCGCAGGTCCTTGCGCTCGGCCAGCGCCGCCTTGATCACCTCGGCCACCTTCTCGTAGCCGAGGTAGGGGTTGAGGGCGGTCCCGATCGAGGGCGAAGACAGCGCGTACTGCCGGCACCGCTCCTCGTCCGCCTCGATGCCCTTCACGCACTTGTCGGCCAGGGCCCGGCTCACCGCCGCCAGCAGCCGGATCGACTCGAGGAGGTTGCGGGCGATCACCGGGAGCATCACGTTGAGCTCGAAGTTGCCCGCCGCCCCGCCGAAGGCCACGGCCGCGTCGTTCCCCACCACCTGGGCCACGACCTGGCAGACCGCCTCGGGCACGACCGGGTTGACCTTGCCCGGCATGATCGACGAGCCCGGCTGGAGGTCGGGCAGATGGATCTCCCCCAGGCCGCAGCGCGGCCCGCTCGACATCCAGCGCAGGTCGTTGGCGATCTTGTACAGCGACACCGCCACCGTGCGGCACGCTCCCGACGCCTCGACGAGGGCGTCACGCGAGCCCTGGGCCTCGAAGTGGTCCCGCGCCTCGGTGAACGCCACTCCGGTCGACTCGGAGAGCCGGCGGATCACCCCCCGGGCAAAGGTCTTCGGGGCGTTCAACCCGGTGCCTACCGCCGTTCCGCCGAGGGGCAGCTCGCACACCCGGCCCAGGCACGCCTCGATCCGCTCCACACCGTGCTCGACGGCGGCGGCGTAGCCCCCGAACTCCTGGCCCAGGGTCACCGGGGTGGCGTCCATCAGGTGGGTGCGGCCCGACTTCACGATCTCCTTGAACGCCCGCTGCCGCCCGCGCAGGGCCCGGGCCAGCTCGCGCAGCGCCGGCACCAGCTCGCCCGTGAGCAGCCGGGCCGCCGCCACATGGATGGCGGAGGGGAACACGTCGTTGGACGACTGCGACGCGTTGGGCTCGTCGTTGGGACCGATGCGCCGGCCCAGCTGCTCGCCCGCCAGGTGAGCCAGCACCTCGTTCATGTTCATGTTCGAGGAGGTCCCCGAGCCGGTCTGGAACACGTCGATGGGGAACTGGTCGTCCCACCGGCCCGCCTCCACCTCGGCGGCGACCGCGGCCAGGGCGCCGGCCACGTCCCGCCCGATGACCTTGAGCCGGGCGTTCTCACCCGCCGCCGCCCCCTTGATGGCGGCCAGCGCCGAGATCAGGGCCCGGTCGACGGTGAGCCCGGAGATCGGGAAGTTCTGCACGGCGCGCTGGGTCTGCGCACCCCACCGCGCCCCCTCCGGCACCCGCACCTCTCCCATCGAGTCGCGCTCGACGCGGGACCCCTGCGATTGGCCGGCGGCGGTCATGGGAACAATCCAACCACCCCCCGGGGAGGCCCTCCCGGCGCGTCCGTCCGGTTGCGCGGGCCAGCCCGGTTGGGCTAGCTTGCCCGCCCGTTGTGAACTTGTTCACGAGCGGTCCCTCCACGCCCGTGTCCCGGCGGCAGAAGGCCCTGGTGGCCTGCGGCCTGGCGGCTCTGGCCGGCACGGCGGTCCTCGGGCCCGGACTCTCCTCCCCCGCCTCGGCGGCCCCCAGCCTGGCCGGTGCCCGGGCCCAGGCGGCGGCGGTGGCGTCCCGGGTCGCCACCCTCGACGCCCGGATGGCCCGCCAGGACGAGGCGCTGGACCAGGCCCAGAACCGCCTGTCCACCCTCGACACCCAGCTGAGCGCCTCCCGCAGGCAGCTGGCCGCCACCCAGGCCACCCTGGCCGCCAAGCGGACCGTCCTCAAGCAGGCGGCGGTGGCCGCCTACATCCAGGGGGGCGAGACCGGCAACATCGTGCAGCTCATGCAGGGCAACCAGGCCCAGGCCGGGCTGCGCCAGAGCTACCTCTCAAGCGTGGCCGACGCCCAGCAGGGCGCCATCGACTCCTACCACGCCGCCCTGCTCGCCTACCAGCAGCAGCAGGCCCGCCTGGCCCAGCAGGAGTCCGCCGCCCAGGCCCAGGTGAGCCGGGCGCGGGCGGCCCGGGACGCCTCCGCCGCCGCCGCCGCCGCCGAGCACGCCGAGCTGTCGGCGGTGAACGGGCAGGTGGCCGGCCTGGTGGCCCAGATCCAGCAGCAGCAGGCCCAGGCCACCGCCGCCCGGCTGCAGTCGTCGCTCTCCTCCCGCCTCGGGGGGCGGGCGTCCCGGGGCGGCTCCTTCGGTCCCGGGCTGCCCCCGCCGACCGGGGCGGGGGCCTCGCTGGCGGTGGAGTGGGCCCAGCGGGAGGTCGGCAAGCCCTACGTGTACGGCGCCTCCGGTCCCAACTCATTCGACTGCTCCGGTCTCACCATGTACGTCTGGGAGCAGGCCGGGGTGTCCCTGCCGCACTCCGCCGCCGGGCAGTGGGACGACACGACCCGCATCCCGGTGAGCGCCCTCGAGCCCGGGGATCTCGTCTTCTACTACTCGCCGGTCGACCACGTCGGGATCTACGTCGGCGGGGGCCAGATGATCATCGCCGACCACACCGGCACCGACGTGCGCTACGCCTCGATCTACCGGGACGGTCTGGACGGGGGCGGCCGAGTCGGCTGAAGCTGACCGCTCATGAAAGCGGTCACGTTCTCTGAGGGCCGGGTCGAGGTGGCCGAGCGCCCCGATCCCACGCCGGGCACGGGTCAGGTACTGGTGCGGGTGCGCGCCGCCGGGCTCAACAACGCCGACGTGATCCAGTCCCACGGCGGGTACCCCGCCCCGCCGGACAGCCCGGCGGACATCCTCGGCCTCGAGCTGGCCGGCGAGGTGGCGGCGGTGGGGCCCGGCGCCTTCCGCTACTCGGTCGGGGACCGGGTCATGGCGGTGGTCGGCGGCGGGGCCCAGGCCGAGCTGGCCGCGGTCCACGAGCGGCTGCTGGTGCCGGTGCCGGCGGGTGTCGGGTGGCCGGCGGCCGGGGGCTTCCCCGAGGTGTTCACCACCGCCCACGACGCCCTGTTCACCCAGTGCGGGCTGGCGATGGGAGAGCACCTCCTGGTCCACGGCGCCGCCGGCGGGGTCGGCACCGCCGCCGTGCAGCTGGGCGCCGCCGCCGGGGCCCGGGTGACCGCCACCGTGCGCCGGGCCGAGCTGCGCGACCGGGTGGCCGGGCTGGGCGCCGGGGTCCTGGCCCCCGAGGAGTTCGAGGCCCACGGGCCCTACGACGTCGTCATCGAGCTGGTGAGCGCCCGCAACCTCCCCGCCAACCTCCGGGCCCTGGCCGTGCGGGGCCGGATCACCGTGATCGGCCACGGCGGAGACGGCCCCGCCGAGCTGGACCTGGGCCTGCTCATGTTCAAGCGGGCGCGCATCCACGGCTCGACCCTGCGGGCCCGGCCCCTCGAGGACAAGGCCGACGCCGCCCGCCGGATCGAGGCCCAGGTGCTCCCGCTCCTGGCCGCCGGGCGGGTGGCGCCCCCGGTCGACGCCGCCTTCCCCATCGAGGAGGCGCCGGCGGCCTACGAGCGGTTCACCGCCGGCGGCAAGTTCGGCAAGATCGTGCTGGTGATGCCGGCCGGCTGAGCGGCCGGTCGCCACGACAACCCGGTGGCCGCCACGCGGCTGCAGAAAGGGCCCGATGGACTACGACGACTTCCAGCACCTGCGCTTCGAGCGGCGCCCCAACGGGGTGTTGCTCGTCACCATCAACCGGCCCGAGGTGCTCAACGCCGCCAACCTCCGCCTGCACCGGGAGCTGGCCGACGTGTGGTCGGTGTTCGACGCCGACGACTCGGCGCGCGTCGCGGTGATCACGGGCGCGGGCCGGGCCTTCTCGGCCGGCGGGGACATGACCCTGCTCGACGAGATGACCGGGAGCTACGACGTCGTGCTGGGCCAGCTGCGCGACGCCGGCGACATCGTCCGCAACATGGTCGACACCGACAAGCCGATCGTGTCGGCCATCAACGGGCCCGCCGTGGGCGCCGGCCTGGCGGTGGCCCTGCTGGCCGACATCTCGATCGCCTCCGAGACGGCGCGCCTCGGGGACGGCCACGTGCGCCTGGGCGTGGCCGCCGGGGACCACGCCGTGCTGTTGTGGCCGCTTCTGTGCGGCATGGCCAAGGCCAAGTACTACGTCCTCACCGCCGAGTTCGTCGACGGGAAGGAGGCCGAGCGCATCGGGCTGGTCAGCCGGTGCGTACCGGCCGACGAGGTGCTGCCGACAGCTCTCGACGTGGCGGACAAGCTGGCCCTGGCGGGCCAGCACGCCGTGCGGTGGACCAAGCGCTCGCTCAACACCTGGCTGCGCTCGGCCATGCCGGCCTTCGAGCACTCGCTGGCCCTGGAGATGCTCGGCTTCCTCGGCGCCGACGCGCGCGAGGGGGTGGCGGCCATGAAGGAGAAGCGCCCCGCCCGGTTCCCGTCGGCCCCCGTCGAGGGCGGGGGGGAGGGGGGCGGCGGAGGGTAGCTTCGCCCGGCTATGGACGCAGAAGAGGCCCGCCGCTTCATCGCCGAGAACCACCGCGCCGTCCTCGCCACGCAGCGCGCCGACGGCCAGCCCCAGCTGTCCCCGGTGGCGGCGGTGGTCGACGAGGCCGGACTGGTGGTGGTGAGCTCGCGCGAGACCGCCGTCAAGGTCCGCAACCTCCGCCGGCACCCCAGGGCCTGGCTCGTGGCCCTCTCCGACTCGTGGTACGGGCCGATGGCCCAGGTCGAGGGGCCCGTCGAGGTCGTCTCCCTCCCCGACGCCATGGACGGGCTGGTCGAGTACTACCGCCGGGCGGCCGGGGACCACCCGGACTGGGACGAGTACCGGGCGGCCATGCAGCGCGAGCGCCGGGTGCTCCTGCGCCTGACCATCGACCGTGCCGGCCCCAACCGGTCAGGATGAGCCCGTCCGTCCGCCCGCCGCTTACCCGGCGGTGGGCCGGGGTAGGGGAGTCGTCATGAGCGGAACTGTGGGGGAGAGCCTCAACCGGGCCCTGCGCCCGCTGCGGGGCGTGCCCGAGAAGCTGGCGGAGACCGACGCCCTGAGCAGTGTCGCGGCCCCGGTCAAAGACGCCGTGTCCAAGGTGGTGCCGCCCGGCAGCGACCTCAACACGGTCCTGTCGGGGACGTGGGTGGGCCATCCGCTGCACCCGTTGCTGACCGACGTCGTCATCGGCGCCTACACCGGGGCCGTGGTCGTCGACCTGGTCGGCGGGCGGCGGGGCCAGAAGTCGGCCGACCGGCTGCTCCTCCTCGGCCTGCTGGCGGCGGCGCCCACCGTCGCCTCCGGATTCAACGACTGGAGCACGCTCGGGACCGCCGAGCAGCGGGTGGGGGTCGTGCACGCGGCGGGGAACGCCGCGGGCAACGTGCTGTTCGCCCTGTCCTACGTGGCGCGCAAGCGCAAGCGGCGGATGCGGGGCCGGGCCCTGGCGATGGCCGGGCTGGCGTCGTCGGCCTTCGCCGGCTTCCTCGGGGGCGACCTTTCGTTCCGGCGGGGCGCCGGCGTCGACCGCACCAGCCTGCAGGAGGCCCCGTCGGACTGGACGGTCGTGGCCGACGACGCGTCGGTGGCCGAGGGCCGCCCCCTGCTGGCCGACGCCGACGGGGTGCCGGTCGTGCTGGTGCGCTCGGGCGGCCAGGTGCGCGCCCTCATGGCCCGCTGCTCCCATCAGGGCGGCCCCCTCCACGAGGGCGAGGTGGCCGGCGGCTGCATCACCTGCCCCTGGCACCAGAGCCGCTTCCGCCTCGCCGACGGGGAGGCGGTGTCGGGGCCGACGGCCCATCCCCAGCCGGTGCTCGAGGTGCGCGTGCAGGGCGGCAAGGTCGAGGTGCGCCGGTAGGCTTGGGGGCGTGCCCCGGCCCATCTGGAGCGGATCGATCAGCTTCGGTCTGGTCAACGTGCCCGTGAAGCTGTTCACCGCCGTCCGCAAGAAGACCGTCCGCTTCCACCAGCTCCACGCCGAAGACGGCGCCCGCATCCAGCAGAAGCGGGTGTGCTCGGTCGACGGGGAGGAGGTGGCCTTCGAGGACCTGGCCAAGGGCTACGAGCTCTACCCCGGCCAGTACGTGCTGATCGAGCCCGAGGAGCTCGACGCTCTCGACCCCGAGGCCACCCAGACCATCGACATCGAGGACTTCGTGGAGCTCGACCAGGTCGACCCGCTCTACTACGACTCCTCCTACTACCTGGTCCCCGACGCCCGCGGCACCAAGGCCTACCGCCTCCTGCTCGACGCCATGCGCGAGAGCGGCCGGGTCGGCATCGCCCGGGTGGTGATGCGGACCAAGCAGTACCTGTGTGCGGTGCGCCCGGTGGGTGAGGCGCTGGTGCTGACGACGATGAACTTCGCCGACGAGGTGGTGGGCCAGGAGGAGATCGAGGGCCTGCCCGGGGAGCAGGAGGCCGGGGAGCGCGAGCTCAAGATGGCCGAGGCGCTCATCGAGTCACTGTCGACCGACTGGCAGCCCGAGAAGTACGAGGACACCTACCGCGAGCAGGTCATGGCGCTGATCGAGGCCAAGGCCGCCGGCCAGGAGCTGGTGAGCCAGCCCAGCGCCCCGTCGGCGCCGGTCATCGATCTGATGGCGGCCCTGGAGGCGAGCCTGGCCCAGACGCGGGGGGAGGGCCGGACCGGGGCGGGCCCGGAGGAAGAGCGGGAGGATCGTCAGACCCCACGGGCAGGATGAGCCGCACGCCCCTCTCGTAGGTGAGGTAGTTCCACGACCAGTCGAGCAGCACCGACAGGCGGTTGCGGAACCCGATGAGGAACACCAGGTGCAGGCCCAGCCAGGCCAGCCACGCCAAGAAGCCGCGGAAGCGGATCCCCAGCGGCAGCTCGGCTACCGCGGCGTTGCGCCCGATGGTGGCCATGGTGCCCTTGTCGAAGTAGCGGAACCGCGCGGTCGGCCGGCCCTTGATCCGCCTGTCGATCTGGTGCACGGCGTGGCGGGCCTGCTGCATGGCCACCGGCGCCAGCTGGGGGTAGAGACGGCCCCGGTGGTCCGAGGCGGCGGCCAGGTCTCCGATCACGAAGACCTCGGGCCGCTCGGGCACGGCCAGGTCGGGGCCGACGACCACGCGGCCCCCCGGCCCCAGCGGCAGGCGGAGACGGGCCCCGAGGGGGTTGGCGCGCACCCCGGCGGTCCACACCAGCGTCCGCGTCGGGATCACCTCTCCCCCGGCCAGCCGGACGTGATCGGCCGCCACCTCCTCGACGGCGGCGCCCAGGCGCACGTCGACGCCCCGCCGGCGCAGCTGGTCGGCGGCGTTGGCCGAGGAGCGGGCGCCGAAGGACCCGAGCAGCCGGTCGGTGGCCTCGAGCAGCACGATGCCGTGGCCGGGATGCAGGCCGGGGTGCAGGGGATCCGGCGGGGAGGGGACGAGGTCCAGGCCGGGGTAGTCGTGGCAGAGCACCGTGTAGAACAGCTCGGCCATCCCCCCGGACAGCTCCACGCCGGTGGGCCCACCCCCGACCACCACGACCGTGAGGTCGCCGGCCCGGACCCGCTCGGGGTGGGCGTCGGCCTCCTCGAAGCGGGCGAGGAGGTGGCCCCGCAGCCGGATGGCGTCGGTCAGGCTCTTCAGCGGGAAGGCGTGCTCCTCCACTCCCGGCACGCCGAAGGTCGAGGTGACGGCGCCGGCGGCCACGATCAGCCAGTCGTAGGCCAGCTCGTCCCCGCCCTCGAGGCACACCCGCCGGCCCACCGGGTCGACCGAGTCCACCATGCCCACGCGGAAGTCGAGGTTCTCCTGGTGGTGGACCACGCCGCGCACGGGATAGGCGATGCTGGCCGAGTCCAGGCCGGCGGTCGCGACCTGATAGAGGAGCGGCTGGAAGGTGTGGTAGTTGCGCCGGTCGACGACGGTGACGTCGACGGGGAGGGCGGACGCGGCCCGGGCGGCCGTGAGGCCGCCGAAGCCGGCGCCGAGGATTACGAGACGGGGAGCTACAACTACTGCTTACCCGGCGCGGGGCAGTCGCTGCAGCCCGGCCAGCACCAGGTCCACGACCGACTCGAGCGCCTGGTCGGTCACCGGCTCCCCGGCGAACAGGACCCGGAAGAACAGCGGCCCGGTCAGCACGTCGGAGACCACCAGGGCGTCGGCGGTGTCTGCGATCTCGCCGCGCGCCACGGCCCGCTCGATGGCCTCCTCCACCGCGCCCTTCCACGGGGCCACGTACTGGTCGTTGAAGCAGCGGTGCAGCTCCTCGTCCTCGGCCACGTCGGCGGCCAGGCCCGGCAGCACCCGGCGCCCCTCCGGGCTCGAGAGCAGCTCCATCTGCCGGCGGCGGATGGCCAGCAGGTCCTCCCGCAGACTCCCGGTGTCCGGTGTGGGCTGGGTGGGGGCCAGATCGGACAGGGCCCCGATCACCAGCGCCGCCTTGGATGGCCAGCGCCGGTAGACCGTCGGGCGGCCGACGCCGGCCCGGGCGGCCACGCCGTCGATGGTCAGCGCTCCGTAGCCGCTGGCCCGGAGGAGGTCGCGTACCGCCCGGACGATGGCCTCGTCGTGGGCGGCGTTCCGGGGCCGGCCCGGGCCCCGGCGGGCGGGCGGGGACGGGTCCGGGGGCCGGGATCCCTGGCCGTTGACCGGAGAGCGGGCGTCGCTGGTTTCGATCGGCACGCCACGCCCCATACCCCCCCTCCGGGAGTTACATGCGGACCCGGAACAGAATCTCCCTGACACTGAGCGTGGCCGGACGCGCTCGCGGGGCGCCCGAAAGCGCCCCGCGCGCGGTTCCGGAGGGGGGGCCGGCGAAGGCTCAGGCGCCTGCGAGCCGGCGTCGATGGTCCTGACGGGATCGGCGGCGCCGTCTCCCGTGCTCACCTCGACCTTCCGGGGGCGGGCCCGGTCGGCCACCGCGATCGTGAGGGTGAGCACGCCCTGGTCGTAGTGGGCCTCGATGCGCTCGCTGTCCAGGGTCTCCCCGAGGAACAGCTGGCGGGAGAAGGCCCCCTGGGGCCGCTCGGCCACGACGACCTCGTCGGTCTCGGCGGGCTTCCACGCGCGCTCGGCTCGGACGGTCAGGACGTTCTTCTCGACGGTGAGGTCGATCGACGCCGGGTCGATCCCCGGCAGGTCGAATCGGACCACGAACCTGTCCCCGTTCCGGTAGGCGTCCATCGGCATGGTCGCCGGCCGCCGCACCTGCGCACCTGCGCACCTGCGCACCTGCGTACCTACGCATCCTCGCCGGCTCGGGCCCGGTGCCACCGGGCGTAGCGCCACATGGCGTCGAGGGCGGCCACGGCCCGGTTGGCCGACGGGTAGCAGAGCCGCCCGCTGTCCCGGACGGTGGCGGGACCGGGGTTGGCGGGGTCGCAGACCGCCAGCTCGGTGGCGGTGAGGACCGGCTTGCCGCTGGACTCGGAGACGGCGGCGGCGGCCTCGGCGAAGCGGCGGTCCTGGCGCTCGTGGAAGGCCACGATCCGCTCCAGGCCGTGGTCGGGGTAGAAGGGCCCGGCCCGCAGGCTGCGGGCGGTGTTCGACTGGATCCCGAGGCCCAGGTAGACGACGGCGTCCACCTCGGGATGGGCAGCCACCAGGTCGAGGACCTCGGGGATGGTGTCCCGGGTCTCCCCCCCGGCCATGTCCACCGGGTTGTTCCGGCTCCAGCGGGGCGGCAGGCGCCGGTCGATCTCGGCCCTGAGGTCCTCCGGCAGGGGCAGCAGGCGCAGGGACGAGGCCCACACGGCGTCGGCGGTGACCACCCCCCACCCCCCCGCCGTGGTGACGACGACGGTGTTCGGCCCCTTCGGCAGCGGCTGGGTGGCAAAGGTGGCCGCCACCTCGTAGGCCTGCTCCACCCCCTCGGCCAGGGTGGCCCCGGCCTGGCGCATGGCCCCCTCGAACACCCGGCCCTCGGTCGCCAGGGACCCGGTGTGGGAGGCGGCGGCCCGCTGCCCTCCCGGCGTGGCACCGCCCTTCACCAGCACGACCGGCTTGTGCGGGGTGACCGAGCGGACCTGGTCGTAGAAGGCCCGGCCGTCCTCGATCCCCTCGACGTAGGCCAGGGCCACCCCGGTGACGGGGTCCTCCCCGTACCAGGCGATCAGGTCCCCGATGCCGAGGGCGGCGGCGTTGCCGGCGCTCACCGCCCGGCACACCCCGATGCCGGTCTGGACGCCGTAGTTCATGAAGGAGGAGACGAAGTTGCCGGACTGGCTGGCGATCGAGATCCTCCCCGGCGGGGGGTAGGGGGCCACGATCTGGGCGCACAGCGACGCCGGGGTGGACACCAGGCCCTGGCCGTTGGGGCCGGCCATCAGGATCCCGAGCTCGTCGGCCAGACCGACGAGCCGGCGCTCGGCGGCGAGGCCGTCTCCGCCCGCCTCCCGGTAGCCCGCCGAGGTGACGAAGGCGGCCCGGACCCCCTTGGCGGCGCAGGCCCGCAGCAGGGACTCGTTGGCGCCCGCCGGCGTGCACACGAAGACGAGGTCGGCCTGACCGTCGGGCAGGTCGGCGATGTCGGTGGCCACCGGGACGCCGAGGATCTCCCCGCCCTCGAGGTTGGTGGCGAAGACCCGGCCCCGGTAGCCGTTGGCCCGGATGTTGTGGAGGGCCGTGAAGCCGAACTTGGCCGGGTGGGTGGAGGCCCCGGCCACGATCACGCCCCGGGGCTCGAACAGGGCCCGGAACTGCTCGGCGCGCAGGGTGTCGGTCACGCCGTCTCCACTAGGGCGTCGACGGCCACCGGCGTCCCGGCCGAGACGATCAGCGGGTTGAGGTCGATCGAGCGGATGCCGGGCTCGGCCGCCGCCACCGCCGCCAGCCCCACCAGCACGTCGACGAGGCGCTCCCGGTCGACGGCCGGCTCCCCCCGGAGGGGCCCGAGCAGGCCCTGGGTGCCGAGGTCGTCGATCATCTCGGCGGCGTCGGCCCGGGTCAGGGGCACCAGGCGGAACACCACGTCCCCCAGCGCCTCGGTCAGGACGCCGCCGACGCCGAGCATCACGCACGGCCCGAACTGGGGATCGCGCACCAGCCCGGCAATCAGCTCCCGCAGCCCCGACACCATCGGCCCCACGAGGACGCCGACGTCCCCGTCGTCCGGGGTGGCGGCGGCCAGCAGGGCGGCGGCGGCGTCGGCCACGGCCGCCTCGTCGCGCAGGTTCAGGCGCACCAGCCCCCGCTCGGTCTTGTGGGCCAGGCCGGCGCCGCAGAGCTTGGCCACGACCGGGAAGCCGATGCGGGCGGCGGCGACGGCGGACTCGGCGGGGGAAGCGGCCAGAGCCTCGGCGGGCACCGGCACGCCGTGGCGCGCCAGCAGGGCCTTGGAGTCGGCCTCGGACAGGGTGGGCATTGGCGGATGGTAGAGAAGGGGCAGTGACGTCGTGGCTGCTGCTGGGGCTGAGCCTGGCCGGCGTGGCCCTCACCGCCAACGCCTACCGCCCGCCGCGGTGGGAGGTGACCTCGCCGGTGGTGTTTTTCGCCGGGTGGCTGGTCTCCGAGCTGCCGGTCCACACCATTGTGGGCCAGGCCGTCGTGACCGCCGTGCTGGTGCCCCTGGGCGCCCTCGACCACCCCGCCGGGTGGGCGGGGCTGGTGCTGTGCATCGTGTCCTGGGTCGGCCTGAGCGGCCTGGTCGTGCAGGCGGGCCGGGCCGGGCCGGTGCTCGAGGCCGCTCTCGACGAGGGGCTCGGGCCGGCGTGGCGGGAACAGCGCGACCGGCGCCTGTCGAGTGCCGGCGCCCGGGTGGCCGACCGGGCCCAGCTGGTCCTGCCGTTCCTGATGCGCGACCGCCGGGTCGAGAAGGTGCGCAACGTCGACTACTGGGGGGACGGCCGCCACGCCCACCGGCTGGACATCTACCGCCCCCGGGAGACGGGCCGGGACGCGCCGGTCCTGGTGTACATCCACGGCGGGGGCTGGGTCATCGGGGACAAGCGCGAGCAGGGCCTGCCGATGATGCTCTACCTGGCGGCGCAGGGCTGGGTGTGCGTGACGGTCAACTACCGGCTGTCGCCGCGCGCCACCTGGCCCGACCACCTCGTGGACTGCAAGCGGGCGGTGGCGTGGGTGCGCGAGAACATCGCCGGCCACGGAGGGGATCCCTCGTTCGTGGCCGTGTCCGGCGGATCGGCCGGGGGCCACCTGGCGGCGCTGGTGGCCCTGACCGCCGGCGAGGACCGCCTGCAGCCGGGGTTCGAGGGGCGCGACACCTCGGTCGACGCGTGCATCCCGTTCTACGGCGTGTACGACTTCACCAACCGCGACGGGGTGCGGGGCTCCGGGTTCGCCTGGTTCATCGGCCGCACCGTGCTCAAGATGAAGATGCGCGACCACCCCGAGGCGTTCCGTGACGCCTCGCCGATGGACCACGTCGGCGCCGGCGCCCCGCCGTTCATGGTCGTGCACGGCGCCAACGACTCGCTCGTTCCGGTGGCCGAGGCGCGCTCGTTCGTGCGCATGCTGCGCGAGGTGTGCACCCGGCCCGTGGTCTACGCCGAGCTTCCCGGCGCCCAGCACGCCTTCGAGGTGTTCCGCTCCATCCGCACCGCCCACGCCGTGGCGGCGGTCACCGACTTCCTGGCGTGGGTGCGCTCTAGATCTGCGCTGCCTTCTTCAGCTCCTCCATCGACGCGCTGAAGTCGTCGGCCAGGGCCCAGATGTCGGGGATCAGCTCCCGGCAGGAGATGAGCCCGACGTCGATGCGGTCGATGTAGCTCATCACCGTGATGTTGAGCCCGGCCCCCTCCATGATCGGCCCGAGCGGGGCCAGCACCTCCAGGCGGGACCCGGCCAGGTACAGCGGGAAAGGCGGGCCCGGCACGTTGGAGATGATCACGTTGTGGATGGGGCGGTGGCGGTCGGCCAGGTTCATGCTCGAGTACAGCCGCATGGCCCGGGCGAACACCCCCGGGGCCGCGAACTCCGCCCAGTTCATGAGCACGGCCGCCCCGAGGGCGTTGTGCTCCTCCTTGGCGCCGCGGGTCAGCCGGGCGATGGCGCGCAGCCGCTCGGCGGGGTCCTCCAGCTCGGTGGCCAGCGACACGAACATGGCCGAGACCTGGTTGGCGCCGGCGTCGGCCGCCAGGCCCTCGGTGGCATCGCCACCGGTGGCGGCCTCCTCGGCCCGGACCGAGATCGGCACCACGCTCACCAGCGGCGTGTCGACGGTCGTGCCGTGGGAGATCAGGTAGCGCCGCAGGGCCCCACTGCACAGCGCCAG
>DASUHN010000312.1 GCA_036273495.1 Acidimicrobiales bacterium
CTACCCCCCGCCGGTCTACGCCCGCTCCCCCGCCCCGCTGGCGCCGGACGGCGCCCTGGGGTCGAGCCAGTCGGTCACCGCCGCCCTGGTCGTGACCGACACCGCCGGCCAGCCCCTGGCCACCACGCCCGTGTACCTGTCCCTGGCCGGGAGCGGCGGCTCGGGTCCCGTGCCCGCGGCCGGTTCGGCCGTGGCCACCGGAGGGCCGGCCGGGCCCAAGGCCCTCGGCGCCGCCCCGGAGCCGTTCGTGACCGACGCCGCCGGGCGGATCCTGATCACCTACTCGACCCCGGCGGGCCCGCCGGACAGCGGGACCGACACCATCGCCGCCCAGAGCGGGGCGTCGGCCCCGGCCACCACGGCCACGACCGGCTACACCTACGCCCCCGCCCCCTTCGTGTTCAGCCCCTCGCCGGTGGCCGCCCCCGGCGGGGTCGGGGCGGGCCAGACGGCCCCGGTGACCCTGACCGTGCGCTCCGGGGGCCAGCCCCGGCCCGGCGGCACCGTGTACCTGTCGTTCACCGCCGCCCCCGGAGGGGGAACGGCGACGGTCGGGGCCACCCCGCTCGGTCCCGACCCCGCCCCGTTCGTCGCCGACGCCGGGGGACGGGTCACGATCGGGTACCGGGCCCCGTCCCCGGAGCCCGCCGGCGGGACGGATCTGATCACCGCCCAGGACGCGGCCAGCGGGCCGGCCACGTCGGCGGCGGACCGCTACACGTTCGCCCCGGCGGCCGGGGGCGCCCAGGGCTACTGGCTGGTGGCGCGTGACGGCGGGATCTTCAGCTTCGGCGCCGCCGGCTACCACGGGTCGGAGGGAGGCACCCCGCTCAACGCCCCGATGGTGGGGATGGCGGCGGTGCCCGACGGCCTCGGCTACTGGTGCGTGGGCTCCGACGGCGGGGTCTTCACCTTCGGTGACGCCCGCTTCTTCGGCTCGGCCGGCGCCGTGCATCTGGCCCGGCCCATCGTGGGGATGGCGCCGACCGCCGACGGGCGCGGCTACTGGCTGGTGGCCGCCGACGGCGGGATCTTCAACTACGGGGACGCCGCCTTCTACGGCTCGGAGGGCCGGGTGAGACAGACCGCCACGGTGATCGGGATGGCCGCCACTCCCGACGGGGGCGGGTACTGGATCGCCTCGGCCGACGGGTCGGTGCAGGCGTTCGGGGACGCCCGCTCCTACGGCTCGGCCCGGGGCACCCGGCTCAACGCCCCGATCGTCGGGATGGCGTCCACCGCCACGGGCAACGGCTACTGGCTGGTGGGCGCCGACGGCGGGATCTTCAGCTTCGGGGACGCCTTCTTCTTCGGCTCCACCGGAGGGCTGCACCTCCAGGCCCCGATCGTGGGGATGGCGCCCACGGCCAACGGGGCCGGGTACTGGTTCGTGGCGTCCGACGGCGGGGTGTTCAGCTACGGCAACGCCGCCTTCCACGGATCGATGGGCGGGGTCCGCCTGGTGCAGCCGGTCCTGGGCATGGCGGTGGGCTGATCTCATCCGTCCGTGCCCCCGACGGCGAATGACCGGCGGCCGATCTACCCTGGAGCCCTGCCCAGAGACAGGAGCACGAGATGGTCGTAGGCAACATCCTCGGACCCGACGGCATCATCGTGATCGTCGTCGTGGGGCTGGTGCTGCTGTTCGGCGGTTCCAAGCTCCCCGGCCTGGCCCGGTCGCTCGGATCCGCCTCGCACGAGTTCAAGCGGGGCATGGAGGACGGCTCCACCGATGGCAAGGCCGATGGCAAGGCCGACGCCAAGGCGGAGAAGAAGGAAGCCGGCTCGGACTGACCCCCCGGCCGTAGGCTGACGGGTCGTGGTGACCACGACCGTCCAGGTCCCGACCCGGGTCCTGGTGTTCGGCATGGCCCGCGCCGACGGCACGATCCTGGCGGCGGAGCTCATGCCGGTGGCGGCGGCGTGCGGCCAGAGCGCCGATCAGGTCCGGTCGTGCCTCAGGCGGCTGGTCGAGGAGGGGCTGTTCGCCCGGCGGGGGCGGGGGGCCGACGCCGTGTACGAGGCCACGGCCGCGGGGCTGGCGGCCCTGGCCGAGCCGATGGAGCGCACCCGGCTGGCCTACTCGCAGGACGCCGCCGGGCGGGGGTGGGACCGGCAGTGGCGCCTGGTCGGCTTCGCCGTCCCGGAGCAGAACCGGGCGGCGCGTGACGCCTTCCGCCAGCGCCTCCTGGCCCTGGGCGGGGCCTCCGTGCAGGGCGGCCTCTACGTCAGCCCCCACCCCTGGCACAAGGACGTGAGGGCCGAGGCGGACCGCCTGGGGCTGGTCGACGCCCTCACCCTGGTGGTGACCGACGACCTCGAGGTGGCCGGGCTGCGCGACCCCCGGGAGCTGGCCCGGCGGCTGTGGCGGCTCGACGAGGTGGCGCGCCGGTACCAGGCCTTCATCGACGTATTCGGGGGGGTGCCCGACGAGCTGGCGGCGCTGCGGGCCCGCCAGGAGCGCCTCGACGACACCACCTTCCTCACCCTGGCCCTGCGGATGGCGGTGGCCTTCCAGGAGTGCTTCTCCCGGGACCCCCTGCTGCCTCCCGAGCTCCTCCCCCGCCCCTGGCCCGGGCGTCAGGCCCGGGAGCTGTCGGCCAACAGCCGGCGCCTGTCCCGGGCCATGCGGCAGGCCAAGGGCCTGCCTCCGCTGTTCCGGGCCTACGACGAGGTGGTGGACGGATAGTCGGGGCCCCCACCGGAGCCCCGCCATGGGCTCAGCGGGAGGAGACGGCGGCGATCACGCTCGGCGGGACCGGGCTCATCGTGCAGGAGGCCTCGACCCCCGAGCTGACGACCCGGAGGGTCATGGTGCAGTCCTGGACCACCGGGGTGCGGGCCAGGTCGACGTCGAGGACCGGCACGCCGCCGGCGGCGATCTGCAGGAAGTGCCCGGAGGCGATGGTGGCGGTGGCGGCCACGGTGTGGCCCCCGGGCATGTCCACCAGGACCTGGGGCTGGCCGGACGGGCCGGGCGGGCCGATGGTCACGGTCCGTCCCGCCACTGCCGAGAGCTCGGCCACCGAGACGTCGATGACGCCCGTGGCCCGGGAGATGGCCGTGACCGTGACCTTCCGGTCCGCCCACAGCCGGTGGCGGTCGAAGTGGACCTGGGACAGGTCGACGGTGACCGTCTGGAGCCGCAGGCCCGGGCCGGCCGGGACGTCGCTCAGCTGCACGTGCAGGCCCTGGACCCGGCCCTGGCCGATGGACTCGTACAGGAACGGGAACCCCGATATCGACGCCGTCCCCGACGTGGCCCCGGTCGAGCGCCGGGCCTGGGCCGCCACCGCCCGGGCGGCCAGCCACTTGGCCCCGAAGTCGGCCCCCACCAGCGCCGCCACCACGAGGACGACGATCAGGACCACCAGGCGGCGGATCATCCCGAAGATCATCCCGGCGTCAACCAGGCCTCGACGGCCTCGGCCAGGGTCATGTCCCCGGACATCCGCAGCCGGCCGCTCATGAAGGCATGGTGGGGGTCGAGCCGGCCCGAGGCCATCAGCAGGAAGTCGAGGAGATCGACGCTGTAGCTGAGCGCCGGGCGCTGGCTCGTGGGCCACTCCCCCGGGAGCGTCTGGTCCGAGGCGAAGCGCACCGGGTGGGTGTGGACGCCGTCGGCGGCGCGCACCTCGAACTGCACCAGGAAGGGGCGGGTCCCGCGATCGGGATCGAGACGGCCCGGCCCCAGCATGGTGAACACCCGCTCCAGCGCGACCGACGGCGCACCGAGCCGCTTGTCCAGCTCGGGCGCCGGCCCCTCCAACAGTCGCGCCAGGCCCTCGCGATCGGCGAACGAAGGCTCGCTGCCGGGCTCGCTCACGGCCGAGACCCTAGGGGCGCCGCCGTCTTGATCGGGCGCCACCCCCTACCGCTAGATTCCTCGACCGTGACCGTTGCACCCGATCCTTCCGGGCCCCGCGCCCGGCGGTCGATCCGGAGCAGGGCCGTCCCCGGCCTGGCGCTTCTGGCCCTGCTGCTCTCGGGCTGCACCTTCCACTTCGAGAACAACACGGGCGCGACCAAGCAGGGCCACCTCATCTTCCGGATGTTCCAGGGCTTCGACATCGTGGCCCTGGCCGTCGGGGTGTTCGTGTGGGCGCTGATCTTCTGGTGCATCCTGGCCTACCGTCGCCGGCACCGGGACCACTGGCCGCCCCAGACCCACCACAATCTTCCATGGGAGGTGGCCTACACCACCATCCCGGTCCTGATCGTCGGGGTCCTGTTCGGCTACACCTACGTGGCCGAGAACTCGGTGGACAAAGTCGTGGCCAACCCCGACAACGTGATGACGATCACCGCCTTCCAGTGGGGCTGGAAGTTCGACTACAACACGCCGGACGGGGCAAAGGCGGAGGTGATCTCCGATCCCAACCACTACGGCACCTTCGAGCTCCCCAACAACCAGGTCACCCGGGTCAACCTGGTCACCGCCGACGTGGTCCACGAGTTCTTCGTCCCTGAGTTCAACTTCGAGCGCTACGCCCAGTCCGGGGTCACCAACGTCTTCGACCTGACCCCCACCAGGACGGGGACCTTCATCGGCCGCTGCGCCCAGTTCTGCGGGCTGCACCACGACCTCATGATCTTCTACGTGAAGGTCGTCCAGCCCGCCCAGTTCCAGACGTGGCTGCAACAGCAGGAAAGGCCGACGACATGACCCTTCTGGCCGAGCGCCGGCCGTCCGCTCCCCAGGAGGAGCCGCACGAGGAGCACCGCAGCGGGCTCCTCTACTGGCTGACCAGCACCGACCACAAGGTGATCGGGAAGAACTACCTGGTCACCACGGTCGTGTTCCTCCTGTGCGGCGGGCTCATGGCCATGTTCATCCGGGTGCAGCTGTTCTGGCCCAACAGCACCTTCACCAGCCAGGAGACGTTCAACCAGCTGTTCACCATGCACGGCACCGTGATGCTGCTGCTGTTCGCGGGACCGTTCGCCTTTGCCGGGTTCGCCAACTACGTCGTCCCGCTGCAGGTGGGGGCGCCCGACATGGCGTTCCCCCGCCTGAACGCCCTGTCGTACTGGCTGTTCCTCTCGGGCGGGATCATCATGCTGTCGAGCTTCCTGGTGGCGGGCGGCGCGGCCAGCTTCGGGTGGACCGCCTACGCCCCGCTGTCGGACTCGCTCAACAGCCCGGGCGCCGGCGCCGACCTGTGGGTCGTCGCGCTGTTCCTGACCGGGTTCTCGGCCATCTTCTCCGGGATCAACCTGGTGGCCACGACCTTTGCCCTGCGGGCCCCCGGCATGACCATGTTCCGCCTGCCGATCTTCACCTGGAACATGCTCGTGACCGCCATCCTGATCCTGATCGCCTTCCCGGTTCTCACCAGCGCCCTGGTGATGCTGTACTTCGACCGCCACTTCCACACCCACATCTTCGAGGTGGCCGGCGGCGGTGCTCCGATCCTCTGGCAACACCTCTTCTGGTTCTTCGGCCACCCGGAGGTGTACATCCTGGCCTTGCCGTACTTCGGGATCGTCTCCGACGTGATCCCGGTGTTCTCGCGCCGGCCGCTGTTCGGGTACCGGGGGATGGTCTTCGCCACCCTGACCATCGCCGGGCTGTCCACGGGGGTGTGGGCCCACCACATGTTCACCACCGGCGTGGTGCTGCTGCCGTTCTTCTCGGCCATGACGATGCTCATCGCCGTGCCGACCGGGATCAAGTTCTTCTCGTGGATCGGCACGATGTGGCGGGGGGCCGTCCAGTTCGCGTCCCCGATGGTGTGGTCGGTCGGGTTCCTGGTCGTGTTCCTGGCCGGCGGCCTGTCCGGGGTGATCCTGGCCAGCCCGCCGCTCGACTTCTACACCAACAACACCTACTTCGTGGTGGCCCACTTCCACGAGGTGCTGATCGGCACCACGATCTTCGGCGGCTTCGCCGGTGTGTACTACTGGTATCCCAAGATGACGGGACGGATGCACCGGGAGAAGTTGGCCAACGCCCACTTTGCCCTGGCGTTCATCGGCTTCTGGTTCCAGACCATCCCGCAGTACCTGGCCGGGCTGCACGGCATGCCCCGCCGCATCGCCATCTACCAGCCGTCCGACGGCTGGACGTCGCTCAACCGGCTCTCCTCGTTCGGGGCCTGGTGCATCGGGGCGTCGTTCCTGTTCTTCCTCTGGAACATGTGGATCTCGTGGCGCAAGCCCATCCCGGCCGGCAGCAACCCCTGGGACGCCGGCAGCCTGGAGTGGGCCACCAGCTCGCCCCCGCCCCACCACAACTTCCACGCCATCCCCCCGATCCGCTCCGAGCGGCCGGTGTGGGACGCCAACCACCCCGATCTGGCGGGGCTGGAGGAGCCCCGCATCCCGGCCGGGGTGGGGGCGGGCTCTCCGGACGGTGACCATGGCTCCTGACGAGGACGCCGGGCCGAGCGAGGGTGAGGGCCCCCTGAGGGGCATGGGCCGGCACCACTCGGTCTCCGGCCCCGACGAACCGACCGCCAGCCATCCCATCGAGGGCCTCCTGAGCGAGCCTCACCACCGCGTCAGCGGCCACTACCACTCGCAGCGCAAGGTCTGGAAGGGCTACCGGGTCGAGGCGTGGGTGTATCTGGGGGTGGCGCTCTTCTTCGCCGTGGTGTGCGCCTTCTACTGGTTCTTCTCCTACGAGCACGCCGGGTCGGTGATGCTGCTCCTCACCGCCTTCCTCGGCTTCCTCCCCGGCGCCTACCTGTTCTGGTGGGGCCGGCACATGCCGCCCCGGCCCGAGGACTCCGAGGCCGCCGAGCTGCAGGACGGCGCCGGCACCGTCGGGGCCTTCCCGTCGTCGAGCATCTGGCCCTTCGTGATGGGCTCCGGAGCCGCCTTCACCTGCCTGGCCCTCGTGTTCGGGCCGTGGTGGGGCGTGCTGGGCGGCGCCCTGGTCGTCGGCTGCCTCGTGGGCTACACCCTCGAGAGCCGCCGGGGCGGCTACGTCTGAGCTCTTAGCTATAGCTAGCGCTTCCCGAAGGGCAGCGGGGGCAGGGTGACGGGCGGCGGGCTGCCCCCTCCCCCGCCGGGGGGCCGGGTCACCGGCTGCGCCGGCCGGGTGGTGGACGTGGTGCTGGTCGACGTGGTCGAGGTCGACGTGGTGGACGACGACGTGGTGGTGGACGACGGGGAGCTCGGGCTCACGCTGGGCGGCCCGGCCGGATAGCTCTTCACGACGGGTGAGTGGCCGAGCAGGGCGGCCATCATCGCCGGGGCGTTGCCGTCCATGCCGAGGGCCCAGATGCCCAGGCCGAGCAGGTGGGCCGAGTCGGCCAGCTGCGCCTTCAGCCCGACCGACTGGGGATCGTCGTAGTACACCTCGTGCCACTGCCCGCCGGGGTCCTCGAACGCCGTCCAGGGCACCGCCCCCTGCGGGTCCCAGTAGGTGGCCGAGCCGGCCGCGGCCACCTGGGCGTAGCTGACCGGGACGGGCCCGGACACCGCCGCCGCCCGGGGGGCGTTCGACGCCGTCTGCCACTCGTAGCCGTAGAACGGCACCCCGAGGATGACCTTGGCGGCCGGGACC
Source organism: Acidimicrobiales bacterium (assembly GCA_036273495.1). Classification (NCBI taxonomy): domain Bacteria; kingdom Bacillati; phylum Actinomycetota; class Acidimicrobiia; order Acidimicrobiales; species Acidimicrobiales bacterium. Next base: position 7,514 of record DASUHN010000312.1, read on the forward strand.
GTGGCGGCATAGGCCCGGACGGCGGCCTGGTCGCTCGGGGAGCCTCCGCCGAGCGGGGCGTTCGGCGAGGCCGTCCCCGACCGGTACATGTCGTAGGCCATCACGAAGAAGGCGTCCACGGCCGGCGCCAGGTGCGAGACGTCGAAGAAGCCGTCGGGGTCCCCGGCCGAGCCGGCGTAGGTGTCGACGGTGAACTGCCAGTGGGGGTCGGCGGCCCGCAGCCGGCCGCCCAGGTAGTCGACTAGTCGCACCAGGCCGGCCCGGTCCCCGGCCCCGGTGCCCTCGAAGTCGAGGTTGACCCCGTCGAGGGCCTTGGCCCGCACGGCGGCGATCATCCCGTCGGCCAGCTTGGCGTCGGCCGCGGGGTCGGAGGTGAGGTGGTCCAGGGCGGCCTGGTCGAAGCACTCCACGGTCAGCACGACCCGGTCCCCGGCCCGGTGGGCCCGGGAGATCAGATCGGCCAGGGCCTGGCTCTGATAGCCGTTCCAGCCCGGCCCGGAGGTCACCAGGCTGCCGTCGGCGGCGGCGTCGACCCCGAAGTAGGCGATCGTCGTCAGGTCACCCACGTCGTAGCCACCGGAGGCGCCGAGGGTCCAGTAGGGGGCAAAGCCGAAGACCTCGTGGGGCCGCAGCACCACCGCGCTCACCGCGGGGGGAGCGGGCAGCGGGGCGCCCACCGCGGGCGGGAGCGGGGGCGCCGGCGGGGCCAGGGAGGCGGCGGCGGCGTTGGGCCGGTCGGGCGGCGCCGGGTCGGCCATGACCACCTGAGCGTGCCCCTGGGGGCCGCGGTGGGCGGCCCGGGCAGCGGAGGCGTGGAGAGACGCGGCGGGGAGCAGGGAGCCGCCGGAGACCGCCAGCAGGCACGTGAGGGCGGCTGCCCCGACCACGTCCCGACGCCAGATGACCGCGAGGCGCATTCCCCGGACTTCGACGCCGGGGAGGCGACTCCTCCTGTCAGCCCCCGCCCGGGCCGTCCCCGTCCGGTCCGTTCCGGCCGGGTCCGTTGCCACCCGCGCCGTTGCTCCGGCGCCGGCCGAAGAAGCCGCGCTGGCGGCGGGCCTCGACCTCCGCCTCGACGGCGTCCTCCCGGCTCACCGTCCGCACCCCGGGGATGGCCGAGGGAGCGGTGGACGGGGCCACGGCGGTGGCGGCGGACACCGGCGGGGCCGGGCCGCGGGGCGCCCGGCCCGCACCGACCAGCTCGGGCTGTCCCCCGGGAACGATCTCGGGCACGGTCGCCTCCCCCACCGGGGCCGGGTGCAGCTCCTCGGGCTGCTCGAGGGGGTGCAGCTCGGCGGGCACGGCCTCGTAGCCGCCGTCGGCGGTGCGGACGATGACGTTGGGCCGGGGGCGGAAGCCGGCGCTCGGGACCGCCGACAGCTCCTTGCACAGGAGGTAGGTGACCGGGCCCACGACCAGGGGGGCCGCGATCAGGCTGATCCGCAGGGTCCACACCACGGCCTGGACCGAGGTGTCGAGGAACACGGCGATGACGTCCTCGGAGCCGCCGAGCAGCATCACGAGGAAGAACGTCAGCAGTCCGGCGCCGATGGCGGTCCGCACCGGCCGGTCCCGGGGCCGGTCCAGCAGGTTGTGGTGGGCGTAGTCCCGCGTAAGGCGCGCTTCCAGGAACGGCCACGCCCCCAGCACGGTGAACAGGATGCCCGGCATGAACAGCGCCGGCCAGAAGGCGTTGGCGACCATGTGCCCGGGGAGGTGCAGCTCCCAGTTGGGCATCAGGCGCAGGGCGCCGTCCATCCATCCGATGTACCAGTCGGGCTGGGTGAACGAGCTGACCCGGATGGGGTCGTAGGGCCCGAACAGCCAGATGGGGTTGATCTGGGCCACCCCGCCGAGGGCGGCGATGACCCCGAACAGCATGAAGAAGTAGCCGCCGGACTTGGCGGCGTAGGCCGGCCACATCGGCGTGCCGACCACGTTGGTCTCGGTGGCTCCCTTGCCGGGGAACTGGCTGTGGTGCTGGCGCATGATGATCGCCAGGTGCGCGGTCAGCAGGACGGCGATGAGTATGGGCACCACGAACACGTGCAACACCAGCATGTGGGGGATGATCGAGTTGCCCGGGAAGTTGCCCCCGTACAGCAGGTACACGAACCACGGTCCGATCAGTGGTATCGACTCGAAGACCGAGTAGAAGATCCGCAGCCCGGTCCCCGAGACCAGGTCGTCGGGCAGCGAGTAGCCGAGGAAGCCGTTGAGCAGGGCCAGGGTGAGCAGGCCCAGTCCGATGGTCCAGTTGATCTCGCGGGGCTTGCGGAAGGCGCCGGTGAAGAAGATGCGGCACATGTGGATGCCGATGGCGCCGATGAAGATGACGGCGGCCCAGTGGTGCATCTGACGGATGACCAGTCCGGCGCGCACCGAGAAGCTGAGGTCGAGCGTCGAGGCGTAGGCCTCGGACATGTGGACGCCCCGGAGCGGGAGGTAGGCGCCGTGGTACACGATCTCGTGGGCCGAGTCCACGAAGAAGAACGTGACGTAGACCCCGGTGAGGATCAGGATGATGAACGAGTAGAGGGCTATCTCCCCCAACATGAACGACCAGTGGTCGGGGAAGATGTAGTTGAGGAGCCACCGGCCGGCGCCGGCCAGGCCCAGGCGCTCGTCGATGTCCCGGCCCTGCTTGATCGCAGCCGTCTTTCCCACCGCGGCGGCCCGGGCCCGCATCCCGATCGGGCGGTTGCGCCCGCCGATCATGCTCACCCTCCCCTGCTCCAGAAACCGGGTCCGATCGGCTCACCGTACCCCGCCCGGGCCCGCAGATAGCCGTTGTCGTCCATCATCAGGGGGAGCTGGGGCAGGGGCCGGGGCGCCGGCCCGAAGACCACGGCCGCCCCGTCGAGGACGTCGAAGGTCGACTCGTGGCAGGGGCACAGGAGCTTCTGGAACTGGGCCTCGTACTGGCCCACCGGGCAGCCGGCGTGGGTGCAGACCTTGGAGAACGCCAGGTACCCGGCCGGGGACCACTTCTCCAGGTCGGGCCGGCCGGGAGGGGCCACGGGAGTGGTGGCCGCCCGGACGAGAAGGGTCTGGTCGTCAGTGGCGTCGGTGTAGCCGTGGGGGAACACGGTCAGCGAGCCCCCGACGTCCAGGGTGCTGATGTGCACGGGGCGGTTCTCTTCGTCGACGACGAGGGCCCCCGCCTTCCACTGCGTCGTGTACAGCGGGCCGCCCGCCTTGGGTCCCTTGTCGGTCAACGAGCGCAGGGGGAACAGGAGGATGGCGCCCATGAGGCCGTTGACCCCGATGAACATCTTGAGCAGGAACGAGCGCCGGCCCTCCACCGCCACCCGCCCCCGCTGGAACGTCTCCGAGAAGCGCTCCTGGTTGGTCTCCGAGGTGAGGACCTCGCGCTCCTCGACGAAGGGGCCCTTCGGCATCAGCCACTTGCCCCAGGCGGCCATGCCGAAGCCGATGCCGCCGAAGAGGACGAACAGCATCATCCCCTCGATCTGCGGCTGCCCGTTCTGGGTGTAGATCCAGCCGAGCACGAACACCGACAGGGTGGCCAGCAGGAACGACAGGCCGACGACCAGCTCGGCCCGGCGCGGGTGGCGGGCGGCAATGGCCATGTGCTCGGCCCACGTCTCGGGCTCGTTTACGTCGCTCAGGTCACTCATCGCTCGGCTCGCTCACCACTCGGCTCACTCGTGCCCGTGACCCGCCGCCGGCTCGGGCTTGGCCCGGTCCCCGATCCAGAAGGCGGCCACCATCATCAGCCCCACGCCGAACACGATCCCGACAAAGCCCTCGGTGGTCGGTCCGACGTGACCGAGCGACAGGCCGCCGCGGTCGTCGGGGCGGGTGATGTACCGGACGTACCTGATGATGTCGTTCATGTCCTTGTTCGACATCTGGGCCAGGCTGAACCGCGGCATGTTCCCGGGCCCGGTCCGGATGGCCTCGGCGATGTCGATCGGCGTGTCGGGCTTGAGTGACGGGGCGTAGGCCCCGTAGGACAGGGCTCCCCCCACTCCGACGAAGCTGTGGCAGGTGGCGCAGTTCAGGCGGAACAGCTCACCGCCCTGCTGGAGGTTGGCGCCGGCGGAATTCGGCTTCGGGATCGGCACGCCGCCCGGAGCCAGCGACGCCACGTACTCGGCGATGTCGCGCGCCTGCTTGGCGGACAGGAGCGGCGGCTTGCGCAGGGCCTGCTCGGTGGGCTTCTCCAGCGGCATGCGCCCGGTGCGCACCCAGAAGTCGATGGTGGCGGGGCCGAGACCGGTGAGGGTGGGGGCGCGCGCCGTGCCCTCGGCGTCGGCGCCGTGGCAGGCCGAGCAGGTCTGGACGAACAGCTGGCGCCCGCTGAGCTGCTCGGGCGTCAGGACAGTGTCGTTGTAGGGGGTCCCGCCGGTCTTCCCGAGCGGCCCGTTGCCCGTGGGCTGGGACGCCTGGCCCTGGGCGCCCGTGCTCGAGTCACCGTTCTGGGCCCGGGCCCCGGTGCCGAACACGACGAGGCTCAGTCCCACGCCGAGGGCCACGACCCCCGCCACCGCGCCGGCACGGCGCGCCACCCTGCGCAGTCCCACCCGCCGCGGTCCGGTACGTGCCGCCACCGGTTCAGCCACCGAGGAGGAACAGGGCGCTGTACAGGAAGATCCACACGATGTCGACGAAGTGCCAGTAGTAGGTGACCACCTGGAACACCGAGCGTTCCCCGGGGTCACCGCCGGGGCCGAGCAGCCTCCCGAGGAACATGGCCATGGCCACCAGGCCCACGAACACGTGCAGGCCGTGCAGCCCGGTCATCAGGAAGAACAGCGACCCGAAGGCATTGGTCGAGATGCGGAAGTGGACGTGGAACCACTCGTATCCCTGGTTGGCCAGGAACAGCGAGCCCATGATGAACGTGACCACGACCCACCGCCGGGCCTGGGCCCGGTTGTGGCGGCGCTCCTCCGACCACAGCGCCCGCTGCATGGTGAAGCTGGACGCCACCAGGATGGCGGTGAAGATCCCCGACTGGATGACGTCGAGCTCGATGCCCTTGGGCGGCCAGACGTGGTTGACGGTGTCCTGGGCCCGGATGGTGAAGTAGGAGGCGAACAGCCCGGCGAAGAACATCAGCTCCGAGCCGAGCCACACCATCACCCCGACGTTGAGCGCGGGGGGCCGCGCCGGCATGGTCCAACCCGGCTGCAGGGATTCCGCGTGGGTGTCCGCCGCCAGCGCCTCGGTCACGGCCCCTTTACTAGTCGACGCGGGCGTGGTGGATCTAACCGACGAGACCGAGCTCGAGCGCCCGGGCCGCGGCCTCCTGGCGACCCCGCACCTCGAGCTTGACGTAGATGTGGTTGAGGTGGGTCTTCACCGTGGCCGGGGACAGGAACAGGTCCTCGGCGATCTCCCGGTTGCGCGCTCCCCGCACCAGGTGGGCCAGGATCTGGCGCTCCCGGTCGGTCAGGTCGGCGGCCCCGTCGGGGGTCGTGCTCCCGGTCGGCGTCACCACCCCGGCCAGAGCCGGGACCAGCGACGGGGACAGGGCCCGGCCGCCGTCGAGCACGGTCCGCACCCCGGCCAGCAGCTCCTCACCGGTGCTGGACGCCGCCAGGATCCCGTCGGCGCCGGCGGTGGCCAGCGCCACCAGCTCGGGGCGACGGGCCCGGTCGACCAGCGCCACGACCCGGGCCCCGGCGTCCTTGGCCACCTGGGTGACGGCGGCGGGATCCTCCTCCAGGTGGGCGCCGAGGACCACCAGAGCAGGGCGACGGGACCGGATCACGACCCGGGCGCGCCCGGCCGATCCCAGCTCCTCGAGGAGCCGGAAGCTAATAGTTGGCAGCGCCCGACCGATACCCATGCGGACGAGCGGCCACTGATCGACGACGACCAGGGTCGTTGGCGCCATGGCCGTCACAGGCTATTGCCACCGAACGTGAGGGCCGGGTCAGCTCTCCACTAGTCAGCGCGGGCTACTCCCCGTGGTGACCATTCCATGGCCCGTTCTGGTCATAAGCCGCGTTCGGACCGACCGTCTGGGCGATGCCTCGGAAGTCCCGGATGTCCGATAACTGCATCCATGGCACAAAGGACCAAGAACCTCTCCCGGGTCCGCAGCACCAACGACTACGGCGTCGACGAGGAGCAGCTGGTTATCGAGCACCTCCCGCTGGCCCAGCGGGCGGTGTCGGACATGCTCCAGCGGGTGCCCCGTCACGTCTCCCGCAGCGATCTGCTCTCGGCGGCCATGGCCGGCCTGGCGCAGGCCGCCCGGGCGTTCGATCCGGACCGGGGGATCAACTTCGACCGCTTCGCCTCGGCCCGGATCCGCGGCGCCCTCCTGGACGAGCTGCGCAGCCGCGACTGGGCCAGCCGCTCGGTCCGGGCCCGGGCCCGCAACGTGGCGGCCGCCGTCGACGACCTGACCGCCCGCAACGGGGTGGCGCCCAGCTCCGCCCAGGTGGCCGAGCACCTGGGGATGGAGAAGGAGAGCCTCGACAGCCTGTCCGGGGACGTCCACCGGGCGGTGGTGCTGAACTTCGACGCCCTGGTGGTCGACGGGGACGGCAGCTCGGTCCTGCCCGCCGACGAACGGGGCCCCGACTCCCAGATCCTCGACCGGGAGCGCCGGTCGTACCTCCTCGACGCCGTGGCCGCCCTCCCCGAGCGCATGCGCCACGTGGTCGTGGGCTACTTCTTCGACGAGCGCCCGATGCGCGAGCTGGCCGACGAGCTCGACGTGACCGAGTCCCGGATCTCCCAGATCCGCGCCGAGGCCCTGGTCATGCTCAAGACCGCTCTCGACGCCCACCTGGACGAGGGCCAGCCGCTGATCGACCTCTCGCCCCGGGCCGCCCGGCGCACCGCCGCCTACCTCGACGCCGTCAGCTCCGGCTCGGACTGGCGGTCCCGCATCGACCCGGTGCCGTCGAAGCCCCGCCTCACGACCCTGTAGGCCCGGCGGGGGGTCACGAGCCGCTCGGTGCGCCCCGCAGGCCCTCCAGCACCCGGGGCAGGTCCCGGGTGTACACCACGGTCAGCCGGCGGGTGGCGCGGGTCAGGGCCACGTAGAGGGACCGCAGCCCCTGGGCCGCCTCCTCCACCAGCGCCGCCGGCTCCACCACCAGGACCGAGTCGAACTCCAGGCCCTTGGCCAGGCCCGCCGGGACCAGGGTGACGGGCCGCTCCAGCCCGTCCCTCTCGGGCAGCCCCAGCGCCACCCCCTGGCGGCCCAGGGCCCCCTCCAGGGGCTCGGCCAGCCGGGCCGCCCACGAGTCGGGACAGATCACGACCACGTTGCCGGGGGCCACCTCGGCCAGCTCGTCGGCCACGACCCGGGCCAGGGCCGAGGGGAGCGACTCCCCGCCCGGGACCGCCACCGCCACCGGGAGCACGCCGGTCTCGCGCACCGAGCGGGGCGGGGTGAGGGCGGGGTCGGCCGCCTCGAGAACCACCCCCGCCACGTCCATGATCTCGGCCGGCGTGCGGTAGTTCACCGACAGCTCGACGACCGTGGGCGGCCGCTTGGGGGAGAGGTGGCGGACGACGTCGTCCCATCCCGAGGGGGCCTGGGCCCCGGTGGCCTGGGCCACGTCCCCGACCACGGTCATCGAGCCCGAGATCGAGCGGCGGGCAAGCATCCGTAGCTGCATGGGCGAGAAGTCCTGGGCCTCGTCCACCACGATGTGCCCGTAGGCCCGGGGCCCGTCCTCCGCCTCCCCCGGGCCCGGGTTCCGGTGGGCCGGGCCGAGCAGCACCTTGGCCTCGTCGAGCAGGGCCAGATCCGCCGCCGTCCACGGGATCTCGTCCAGTCCCCCGGAGCGGGGGCGGAACAGGAGGTCGGCCTCGGCCTGGGTCAGCACGCCCCGGGCCGCCAGGGCCAGCAGGGGCCGGGCCCCGAACAGGTCGTGGAGCAGCTCCACGGCGGAAAGGCGGGGCCACATCCGGTCGAGGGCGCGCACCACGTCTGCGTGTCCCCGGAGGCGGACGCGTAGCTCGGCCTCGTCGAGGGCGCGGGACCCGTCGACGGGCTCCTCCTCGGGCTCGGGGAACAGGGGCACCACCGGAGCCAGGCCGGGCTCCGGCTCCGGCTCCACGACCGACCGGGCGTCGCCGTCCTCGGCGGCCGGCCCTCTCTCCACCGCCTCGAGGTAGCGCTGGTGCAGCAGGCGGAACAGCTCGGCCTCGACGTGGCGGCGGCGGGCGTTGTGCGTCCCGTGCCGGCGCCGCCCCGCCGCCACCACCGCGGCGGTGTCCTGGGTGCCGAGGCGCAGCACGTAGGGGCCGATGCCGACCTCGAGCCCCTGGGGCAGCGGGCGCTCGCGGTCCCGGACGGCCCGGCGGATCAGCCGGGCCATCCGCTCCTGGCCCTTCAGCGCCGCCAGCGCCGGCCGCTCGGTGGCCCGCACCCGGACCTCGGCCACCAGCCCCCCGAGCGTCGTCAGGGCCACCCCGCTCTCCCCGAGCGACGGCAGAACCTGCTCGATGTAGCGCAGGAACACCTGGTTGGGGCCCACCACCAGGACGCCCTGGCGCTCCAGGGGGAAGCGGTGGGTGTACAGCAGGTAGGCGGCCCGGTGCAGCGCCACCGCCGTCTTGCCGGTCCCGGGCCCGCCCTGGACGATCATCAGGCCCGCCAGTGGGGCCCGGATGATCTGGTCCTGCTCGGCCTGGATGGTGGCGACGATGTCGCGCATGTGGCCGGTCCGGGCCCGGTCCAGGCTCGACAGGAGGATGCCCCCGATGGCGGCGTCACCGCCCGACCCGTCGCCGAAGACCTCCTCCTCGATGGCGAGCAGGGTCCGTCCCTCGGTGAGGAAGTGGCGGCGGCGCACCAGGCCCATGGGGTGGGCGCCCGTGGCCCGGTAGAAGGGCTCGGCCACCGGCGCCCGCCAGTCCACGACGAGCGGGTCGTGGTCGGGCCCGGACACCGCCAGGCGCCCGATGTGGAAGCTCTCGGCCCCGCCATCTCCGCCGGCTCCATGCCCCTGGCCGGCTCCGCCGGCGCCGGCGCCGCGGTCGATGCGCCCGAAGCACAGCGACTCCCGCCCGATGTTCAGCCGCTCGATGCGGGCCAGGCTGGAGCCGACGATGACGTCCCGCTCCTCCCGGGCCTGGTGGGTGCCCCCGCGGCCCTGCGAGATGACCGAGGCGATCATCCGCCTGGCCGCCTCCCGCATCCTCTCGAGCTGCTGGTAGGCGCGGTCGATGTGGGCCTGCTCGGCCGCTAGGTCGGGGTGCGTCGCCAAATGCTCCTGACCCGCTCCTAATCCACTCCGGGACCTCACGACGGGCCCAAGGGAGTCGACAAGCATACGACAACCACGGCGCGTCACTGCCGCCCACCTCCGGCCGCCCTAACGTCGACCCGTGGCCGAACCGGGGGACTCCCCCTTCCTGCAGGCGTGCCGGCGCCAACCCACCGACCGCGTGCCGGTGTGGTTCATGCGCCAGGCGGGGCGGGCGCTCCCCGAGTACCGGCGCCTCCGCGGCGAGGGCAGCATCCTCGACGCCGTCGCCGACCCCGCCCTGGCGGCCGAGATCACCCTGCAACCGGTGCGGCGCTACGGCGTCGACGCCGCCATCCTCTTCTCCGACATCGTCGTGCCCCTGGCCGCCATCGGGTTCGGGGTGGACCTCGTGCCCGGCATCGGACCGGTGATCGACAGGCCCTTCCGGGGCGAAGCCGATCTCTCCCGTCTCCGCCCCCTCGTGCCCACCGGGGACGTGCCCCACGTGCTGGAGACGGTGCGGATCCTGCTCGGGGAGCTGGACGTGCCGCTCATCGGCTTTGCCGGGGCGCCGTTCACCCTGGCCAGCTACATCATCGAGGGGGGCCCCACCCGGGACTTCGTCCGCACCAAGAGCCTCATGCACTCCGATCCCGATCTGTGGGACCGGCTCCTCGGCGCCCTGGCCGAGCTGTCCCTCACGTTCCTCCGGGCCCAGGCGGCCGAGGGGGTCGCCGCCGTCCAGCTCTTCGACAGCTGGGCCGGGGCGCTGTCCCCCGCCGACTACCGGGACCTGGTGCTCCCCTACAGCCGCCGGGTGCTCGAGGGGCTGGCCGACACCGGCGTGCCGCGCATCCACTTCGGCGTCGGCACCGGGGAGCTCCTCGAGCTGATGGCCGCCGCCGGCGCCGACGTGGTGGGCGTCGACTGGCGGGTCCCGCTCGGCGAGGCCCGCCGCCGCGTCGGCCCCGACCGGGCCGTCCAGGGCAACCTCGACCCCGCCGCCTGCCTGGCGCCGTGGCCGGTCGTCGAGCGGATGGCCCGCCGGGTGCTGGCCGAGGCGGGGCCGGCGCCGGGCCACGTGTTCAACCTCGGCCACGGCGTGCTCCCCGACACCGACCCCGGGATCCTCGAGCGGGTCGTCGAGCTCGTGCACACCGAAGGGGCGCCCCCGGGGGGCGGATCGTGACCACCGGCGTGCTCCTCATGTCCTACGGGTCCCCGGAGTCGCCCGCCGACGTGGAGCGTTACTACACCGACGTCAGGCGGGGCCGGCCTCCCACACCGGAGCAGCTGGCCGACCTGCGCCGGCGCTACGACGCCATCGGCGGCCTCTCCCCCCTGGCCCGGCGCACCCGGGACCAGGCCGCCGGCGTGCAGCGGGCGCTCGACGAGGCGGCGCCCGGCGCCTTCCGGGTCTTCTGCGGGACCAAGCACTCCCGGCCCTCGATCGAGGAGGGGGTCCGGGCGGTGGCCCGCGCCGGCCTCCCCGGTCTGGTGGCGCTGGTCCTGGCCCCGCACTACTCGCCGCTCTCCGTCGGGGAGTACCTGGACCGGGCCCGCGCCGAAGGCGCCCGGGCCGGGGTCGACCTCCGGGCCGTCGAGAGCTGGCACCTCGAGCCGGGCCTGGTGGCGGCGCTGGCCACCCGGCTGCGGGTGACCCTCGACGAGGTCGGCACCCCGCCCGACCGGACCGAGGTGCTGGTGACCGCCCACAGCCTCCCCGCCCGCATCCTCGGGACCGGGGACCCCTACCCCGACCAGCTCCGCCAGACGGGCGAGGCCCTGACCGGCGCCGCCGGCGTCGACCGGTGGCGGGTGGCCTGGCAGAGCGCGGGCCGCACCCCCGAGCCCTGGCTGGGCCCGGATGTCCTGGAGGCGATCTCCGAAGCCGCCTCGGCGGGCGCGGCGGGCGTGGTCGTGTGCCCGGCCGGATTCACCTCCGACCACCTCGAGGTCCTCTACGACCTCGACATCGAGGCCCGGCGGGCGGCCGAGGGTCTCGGGCTGCGCTTCGCCCGCACCGCCTCGCTCAACGACGACCCCGAGCTGTGCCGGACCCTGGCCGGCGTGATCATGCGGGCGGCCGCGCCTTGACCGGCGGGGCCTTGACCGGCGGGGCCTTGACCGGCCGGGCCTTGACCGGCGGCAGCATGGCGCCCGGCCCCGGGAGGAGCTCCCCCCGCCCCCCCGAAATGCTTTTTCACCTGCCGTATATGAATTTTCATATATGGCAGCCAATTTCACGCAGAGCGCGGTGGTCCTCGCACGACTGGTGTGCGAGACGGGCCAGAGGGTCGGCACCGCGTGGCACTGCACCCACGGTCCGTGAGAAAGAGCCCGCCGTATGAGGACTTTCACATACGGCACGAGATTTCTCGTAGCGGGAGGTCCGGGGGGAGACCCCCGCGGCAGCGCCGCCGCAACGAGGTGGCCGGGCCGTTGAGCGCGACCGTGGTCGTGGTGGGCGGGGGGATCACCGGCCTCGCCGCGGCGTGGGAGCTGACCCAGGGGGCGCCGGGGCGCCAGGTGGTGCTCCTCGAGGCGGGGGCGGAGGTGGGCGGCAAGATCCGCGCTGGCTCCGTCGCCGGGGTCGAGGTGGAGGTGGGCCCCGACGCCTTCCTGGCCCGGGTGCCCCACGCCGTCGAGCTGTGCACCGAGCTCGGCCTGGGAGACGAGCTGGTGGCTCCCGCCGCCGGCCACGCCTACGTCTGGTCCCGGGGCCGGCTCCGCCGCCTCCCCCCGGGACTGGTCCT
>DASUHN010000313.1 GCA_036273495.1 Acidimicrobiales bacterium
GCGCATGTCGGGAACGGGGATGCTCCGGGTGCCCTTCAGGTACTGGCCGGTGATCGACCGCCGGGTGCCGAGGATCTGCTTGAGGCCGCCGGCGGCCACGATCTCCCCGCCGTGCTCCCCCGCCCCGGGCCCGATGTCGACGATGTGGTCGGCCACCCGGATCGTCTCCTCGTCGTGCTCGACGACGATGACCGTGTTGCCGAGGTCGCGGAGCCGCACCAGGGTGTCGATCAGCTTGCGGTTGTCCCGCTGGTGGAGGCCGATCGACGGCTCGTCCAGGACGTAGAGCACGCCCACCAGGCCGCTGCCGATCTGGCTGGCCAGGCGGATGCGCTGTGCCTCCCCGCCGGCGAGCGTCCCGGCCGAGCGGTTGAGGGTGAGGTAGTCGAGGCCGACGTCGAGCAGGAACTGCACCCGGGCCCGGATCTCGCGGAGGACCCGGTCGGCGATCATGTGGTCCCGCTCGGACAGCTCCAGCTCCCCCATGGCGGTGGAGGCGTCGGCGATCGACAGGTCGCACAGCTCGCGGATGTTGCGGCCCGCCACGGTGACCGCCAGCGACTCGGGCTTGAGCCGGGCCCCGTCACACTCCGGGCACGGGACCTCGCGCATGTAGCCCTCGATCTGCTCCCGCATGTAGTCCGACTCGGCCTCGGAGTGCCGGCGGGTCAGGTACGGGATCACCCCTTCGTAATGGGTGTGGTAGGAGCGGACCCGGCCGTACCGGTTCTTGTACGACACGTGGACCTGCTTGGTGCCCGACCCGTACAGCAGGACCTTCTGCTCCGACTTCTTGAGCTTCGACCACGGCGTCCGGGTGGCGAACCCGTAGGTCGACGCCACCGCGTCGAGCACCCGCCCGAAGTACTCCCCCCGCGCCCCGGACCACGGGGCGATGGCCCCGTTGTCGATCGACAGCGACGGGTCGGGCACCACCAGCTCGGGGTCGACCTCGTACTTGGTGCCGAGCCCGTCGCAGTGGGGACAGGCCCCGTAGGGTGAGTTGAACGAGAAGTTCCGGGGGGCCAGCTCGTCGAAGGACAGCCCGCAGTTGGCGCACGCCAGGTGCTGGCTGAAGGTGAGCACCTCCCCCTCGGCCGTCTCGTCCCCCCGCCCCGCCATCAGCTGGACCTCGGCCACCCCCTCGGCCAGGCGCAGGGCCGTCTCGAGGGAGTCGGTGAGGCGGCGCTCGATCCCGTCCCGGCGCACCAGCCGGTCGACGACGACCTCGATGGTGTGGTTCTCGTATCGGGCCAGCTTCGGGGGCTGGGCCAGCTCGTGGACCTCCCCGTCGATGCGGGCCCGGGCGAAGCCGGAACCGGCCAGCTCCTCGAGGAGCCCCTCGTACTCCCCCTTGCGCCCCCGCACCACCGGCGCCAGCACCTGGAACCGGGTCCCGTCGGGAAGCTCGAGCACCCGGTCGACGATCTGCTGGGGCGTCTGGCGGGTGACGGTCTGGCCGCAGCTCGGGCAGTGGGGCACGCCGATGCGGGCGTACAGGAGGCGGAGGTAGTCGTAGACCTCGGTGATGGTCCCGACCGTGGAGCGGGGGTTGCGCGACGCCGACTTCTGGTCGATCGAGATGGCGGGGCTCAGCCCCTCGATGAAGTCGACGTCGGGCTTGTCCATCTGCCCGAGGAACTGGCGGGCGTAGGCCGAGAGGGACTCGACGTAGCGGCGCTGGCCCTCGGCGTAGATGGTGTCGAACGCCAGCGAGGACTTCCCCGACCCCGACAGGCCGGTGAACACGATCAGCTTCTCGCGCGGCAGCTCCAGCGAGAGGTTCTTGAGGTTGTGCTCCCGGGCGCCCCGGATGACGATGGTCTCGGACAACTCAGACCAGCTCCCGAAGCTCGCGCTTCAGGTCGTTGATCTCGTCGCGCAGGCGCGCCGCGTACTCGAAGCGCAGGTCCCGGGCCGCCTCGTGCATCTCCTCCTCCAGGGTGCGGATCAGCCGGTCCAGCTCCTCCCGGGGCAGCTCGGCGAAGTCCGACCGGGCCCGCCGGGACCGCCGCTGCCGATCGGGCACCGGCGCCTTCTTCTCGTCGGGACGGAGGTGGGCCAGGATGTCGGTCACCCGCTTGCGGATGGTCTGGGGGTCGATGCCGTGCTCGGCGTTGTAGGCCTGCTGGAGCAGGCGCCGGCGCTGGGTCTCGGAGATGGCCCGCTGCATCGAGTCGGTCACGGTGTCGGCGTACATCACGACCTGGCCGTCGACGTTGCGGGCCGCCCGGCCGATGGTCTGGATCAGCGAGGTCTCGCTGCGCAGGAAGCCCTCCTTGTCGGCGTCGAGGATGGCCACCAGCGACACCTCGGGGAGGTCCAACCCCTCCCGCAGGAGGTTGATTCCGACCAGCACGTCGAACTCCCCGAGGCGCAGGTCCCGCAGGATCTCGATCCGCTCGATGGTGTCGATGTTGGAGTGGAGGTAGCGCACCCGCAGGCCCATCTCCAGCAGGTAGTCGGTGAGGTCCTCGGCCATCTTCTTGGTGAGGGTGGTGACGAGGACCCGGTCCCCCTTCCCGATCCGCTGGTTGATGTGGTCGATCAGGTCGTCGATCTGGCCCTTGGTGGGCTTGACCACCACCTCGGGGTCGATGAGGCCGGTGGGGCGCACGATCTGCTCGACCACCTGGGTCGACTGGGCGATCTCGTAGTCGCTCGGGGTGGCGGAGAGGAACACGCACTGGTTGACCCGCTCGTAGAACTCCTCGAAGCGCAGGGGCCGGTTGTCCACCGCCGACGGCAGCCGGAAGCCGTGCTCGACCAGGGTCTCCTTGCGCGACCGGTCCCCGTGGTACTGGCCGTGGAGCTGGGGCACGGTCACGTGGCTCTCGTCGATGACGATGAGGAAGTCCCGGGGGAAGAAGTCGAGGAGGGTGTGGGGGGGCTGCCCGGGGCTGCGCCCGTCGATGTGGCGGCTGTAGTTCTCGATGCCGCTGCAGAAGCCGACCTCCTGCATCATCTCGAGGTCGTACTGGGTGCGCATCCGCAGGCGCTGCGCCTCGAGCAGCTTCCCGTTGCTCTCGAAGAAGGCCAGCCGCTCCTGCAGCTCCTCCTCGATCCCGCCCATGGCCTTCTTCATCCGCTCCAGGCCGGCCACGTAGTGGGTGGCGGGGTAGACCAGCAGCTCGGAGAGGTCCCCGAAGCTCTCCCCCGTCACGGTGTCGAACTGGGTGATCCGCTCGACCTCGTCCCCGAACAGCTCGATGCGCACCGCCGTCGGCTCGTAGGCGGGGTGGACCTCGATGGTGTCTCCCCGGACCCGGAACTTCCCCCGCACCAGGTTGGCGTCGTTGCGCTCGTAGCTCATGTCCACCAGCCGGGCCAGGATGCTGCGCTGGTCGTACTCCTGGCCCACGGTCAGGACGAGGTTGCTGGCCCGGTACTCCTCGGGGGAGCCCAGGCCGTAGATGCAGGACACCGAGGCCACCACGATCACGTCCCGGCGGGTCAGGAGGGCGGCGGTGGCGGAGTGCCGGAGCCGCTCGACCTCGTCGTTGATCGACGAGTCCTTCTCGATGTAGGTGTCGCTCGAGGGGATGTAGGCCTCGGGCTGGTAGTAGTCGTAGTAGGAGACGAAGTACTCCACCCGGTTCTCGGGGAACAGCTCCCGGAACTCGTTGGCGAGCTGGGCCGCCAGCGACTTGTTGGGGGCGATGACCAGCGTCGGGCGCTGCACCCTCTCTATCGTCCAGGCGATCGTGGCGCTCTTCCCGCTGCCCGTTATGCCGAGAAGGGTCTGGAACCGGTCCCCCCGCATCACCCCTTCGGCCAGCTCGGTGATGGCGCGCGGCTGGTCCCCGGCGGGGTCGAAGTCGCTGACGACCTTGAACGGGGGCATAGCCAACCGATCGTACCGGCGCCCTGTGACAGTCTCGCGTAAACCGATGATGCTTCTGCGGGCCCGGCCGTTGAGGCGGCCGTGATCCCCTATCTGCCCGCCCTGGACGGCCTCCGGGCCCTGGCCGTGACGGCGGTGCTGCTGTACCACGCCGGGGTGGCCCGGGCGGGCGGCGGCTTCCTCGGCGTGGACCTGTTCTTCGTCCTGTCCGGGTTCCTCATCACCTCGCTCCTGGTGGCGGAGCGGCGCCGCGGCGGGCGGATCTCGCTGACCCGCTTCTGGGCCCGGCGGGCCCGTCGGCTCCTCCCGGCCCTTTTCGTGATGCTGGCCGGGGTGGCCGCCTACGCCGCCTTCCTGGCGCCCGCCGGCAGCCTCGCCGACCTGCGCCGGGCCGCCCTCGCCACCCTCGGCTACGGGGCCAACTGGAGCCAGGTGGTCGGGGGGCAGGGGTACTTCGCGCAGCTGGCGGCACCTTCGCCGTTGCTGCACACGTGGTCGCTGGCGATCGAGGAGCAGTTCTACATGGTGTGGCCCCTCCTCGTGACCGGGCTCCTGGCCCTGGGGAGGAGACGGCCGCTGCTGCCGCTGGTGACCTTCGCCCTGGGGGCGGCGGCGGCCAGCGCCGGGGCCATGGCCCTGCTCTTCCACGGCGGGGCGGGCCTGGACCGGGTGTACTACGGCACCGACACCCGGGCCCAGGACCTGCTGGTCGGGGCGGCGCTGGCGGCGGTGCTGCAGATGCGCCCCGACCCGTGGGCCCCGCTGCGGTCCCGGCCGGGGCGGGCGGCCCTGGCCGCGGCCGGCGGGGCGGGCCTGGCCCTGCTCGTCGCCTCCGCCGTGGCGGCGGGGGGATCGTCGGCGTGGCTGTACCACGGCGGCTTCCTCGGGCTGGCGGTCGGGGCCGCGGCGCTGCTGGCGGCGATGGCGCTGGCCCCGGCCGGGGCGGGGGGACGGGCGCTGGCGGTGGCCCCGGTCCGGTACGTCGGGCGCATCTCCTACGGCCTGTACCTGTGGCACTGGCCGCTGTTCCTGGTGCTCGACCACGCCCGCACCGGCCTCTCCGGGGGGGCGCTCCTGGCGGCGCGGCTGGCGGCGTCGCTGGCAGTGGCCGCCGCCTCCTACCACCTGCTGGAGGTCCCGATCCGGCGGGGCGCCCTGCCCCGCTGGCGGGCCTGGATCGGGGCGCCGGCGGCGGCGACCGGGGTGGCGGTGGCCGTGGTCCTCGCAACCGTGGCCCCGGCGGGCGCCAGCCTGGCCTCCGGAGCGGGCGGTGGGGCGGCCGCGGCGCTGCTCACCGCCGCCGGCCCGCCGCCGGCGGGCCCGACCACCAGTGGGGCCGGCGCCGTGGACGCCGGGACCGATCCCAGCGTGCCGGCCGTGCCGGCCGGTACCGGCGGGCCGGTCCGGGTGCTGCTGGTCGGGGACTCCAGCGCCACGGTCCTGGCCCTCGGCTTCACCCCCACCCAGGCCTTCGGGGTCGACCTGGAGGGGGACGCCGTCATCGGCTGCGGCCTGGTGACCGGCGGGCTGGTGGCCAACCGGGGCACGGTCTCCGACGAGACCGCCGGCCTGCGGAGCTCGGGCCACTACGTCCGGTGCGACACCTGGCCGGCCCGCTGGGCCGCCGACGTGGCCCGGTTCCACCCCGACGTGGTGGCGCTGATGGAGGGCCCGTGGGAGGTCCGGGACCGGTACCTGGGCGGGCGCTGGACCCACCTGGGCCAGCCCGGCTTCGACGCCCGGGAGCTGGCGGCGCTGAAGCAGGCGGTCGGGGTGCTGGGAGCGGGCGGGGCCCGGGTGGCGCTCCTGACCGCGCCGTACGACGGCCAGCCCGAGCAGCCCGACGGGCGGCCCCAGCCCGCCGACGATCCGGCCCGGACCGACCGCTACAACCAGCTGCTGCGGCAGGTGGCGGCCGGGGCGCCGGGGCGGACGGCCGTGGTCGACCTGGGGCGCCGGCTGTCCCCGGGGGGACGGTTCACCCCGACCATGGCCGGAACGACCGTGCGGGACGAGGACGGGATCCACGTCACCCCGGCCGGGGCCCGCCTGTTCGAGCCGTGGCTGATCGAGAGCCTCGGGGCGCTGTCCCCGCGGCCGGCCGGCTAGGAGGAGCTGGCCCCCAGCGCCCGGGCCAGGAAGCCGACCGAGGGGCCGAGGGCCACGTCGGCGTACTGGGCGGCGTGGCGGTGCCCGGCCACCCGCTCGGCGGTCACGGCCACGCCGGCCGCCCGCTGCCGGGTCACGAACTCGTCCTCCTGGCTGGCGGGGATCAGCTCCTGGGCCGAGTTCCAGACCTGGTAGGCGACGCCCCGGGCCGAGGGCCGGTCGGCGGGGGAGGCGGCGGCGTACTGGGCCGCGCACGCCTCGGGCATGCAGCCCAGGTAGCGGTACACGGCGTAGGGCATGGACAGGGGTCCGCACGCCGCCGTGGTGCAGCGCGAGCCCCGGGCCTCGAAGGCGCCCAGGTCGGTCGGGGCCGACCAGGCCACCACGTTCGAGACCACTCCCCTGACCCCGAGCTCCAGGGCCAGGTTCCCGCCGGCGGAGACGCCGAGGGCGCCCACCCGGCTGGTGTCGAGGCCGAGGGCGGCGGCGTGGCCGCGGGCCCAGTCCAGAGCCATCTGCACGTCGGAGATCTGGTGGGGGTACCCGGGCGCCCCCGGGGCGGAGAGGCGGTAGTCCACGTTGAGGACGGCCAGGCCGGCACGGGCCAGGGCGTCGGCCTCGGGGGCCACGTCCGCCCGGCCGCCGCCCGCCCACCCCCCGCCGTGGAGCAGCACGACCACGGGAGACTGGACGCCGCGGCGGCTGGAGGCCGGCAGGTGGACGTCCATGTACAGCGGGCCGCCGTCGGTCCCGTACTGGACGGCGCTGATCTCGACCGACTCCCCGGCGGCGTGGGCGCCGGGCGCGCCGAGGGCGGCGCCGAGCGCCGACAGCCCCATCGTGATAGCCCCGATCCAGACCATGCGCCGGCCCATGTGTGAGTGATTCGCCGGCCGGTGGGGCTGGGCCTTCCCTCAGGCCCTCGGTGTCCCCCGGCCGGGCACGCCACTGCGGCGTCGCCGGGGGACTTATTGCCAGAAAGCGGACAGATCAGACGTCGGCGGGACGCCGACACGGACGCCGGCGGGGGTGGGGCCCCGCCTGGCGGAGGAGCCGGGGGGCAGGGGACCCGGCGGGGATCAGACGTTGCAGGGGAGCTTCGACCACCACGACGGGGTGGCGGAGGGGGCCGGCGGCCGGTGGGCGACAGCCGAGAGCGAGGCGTGGGACCGGCCCAGGGCCACCAGCTCGGGGAGGATCCGGGCCCCGAGCCACTGGCCGCCGGAGCGGGTCAGGTGGACGCCGTCCGAGCACCGCAGGGTCACGCCGCCGGCCGCCGAGCGGTAGGCGCCGGAGGGCGTGAGGGCGTTCCCGGCGTCGAGCACCGTGACCCCGGCCACCGACCGGAGGAGGGCGCTGTCGGCGCTCACCCGGGCCGGGTCGTCCTCGGGCCAGATGTCCCCGCTCGACTGCTCCCCGGTCTGGTAGGTCGGCGAGGTCAGTAGGACCACCGGCGCCCCCCCGGCGCCGAGCACCGGCACGGCGGCGGCGAAGCGCCCGGTGAGCCACTGGTCGAAGCCGTCCTGGCCGATGTGCTGCCACTGGCCGTCGTGCTGGGTGTCGAGGATGTCGCTGCGGGCCAGGTAGACGACGACGTCGGGCCGGGTCCGGGCCACCAGGTTGGCCCAGGACGAGAGCAGGCCCTGGGGCTGGCCGGCCACGCAGGGGTGGCCGGGCGGCAGCGTGTACCAGAGCACCTTGTCCTGCTGGTCCGAGGCCAGCGAGCAGCCGGGCGTCCCGTCGTTCACGACCTCGGCCCCGTACCGGGGGGCCACGTCGGCCAGTCCCACGCCGAGCGAGCCGGCCATCGAGTCCCCCACCACCAGGATCCGCACCGGCCGGCCGCCGGTGGCCGTCACGCCCCCGGCCGCGATCCTCGGGGTGGAGGCGGGCCGGGCGCGACGGGGAGCGGTGGTCGAGGTCGGGGCGGCCGCCGTGGCTCCCGTCGCGGTCGGAGGCGCCGGAGCGGTGCCGGCCGGGGCGCCTGCCGGC
>DASUHN010000314.1 GCA_036273495.1 Acidimicrobiales bacterium
CGAGGTGAGGGTGCGATGGGCGGTCAGCGTCCAGGTCCCGTCGAGGAGGGCCACGTCGTAGTGGCCGTGGGCGTCGGCCCGCACCCAGTGCGACCCGTCCTTGCCCAACGCCTCGACCAGGGCGTTCGGAACCAGGGCAACGAGAAACGAACAGGCCCGGCCCGGGACGCAGGCGGGGCGGGCGGTGACCACCCCGCTGACCACCCCGGGCACCTGCATCTGGCCGGACTGGTTGGCCCCCGAGCACGCAGCCACGCCGAGGCCCAGCAGCGCCGTCAGGGCGGCGCGGCGGGCAGGGCGGAGCGGTCCCGTGTCCGTCAGCCCCCGGCGCCCACCGGCGCCGCCGCCTTGACCCCCCGCTCGGCCAGCTGCCGGAGGAAGCCGGCGGTGTCGGTGACCAGGGCCGCCAGTCCCGCCGCACCGGGGGCTCCGGGGCCGCCGGGCCCGGTGAAGCGACCCTCGACGGCCCAGTGGGCGGCGAGGGCGGCGACGGCTCCGGCGGCGACGGCGGGGCGGTCGATGGCCCCGAGGACGTGGGATTCGGCGGCGGGGCCGCTTCGCCCGGCGACCTCGACGCGGACGGCGCCGATCAGGCCCTCCTGGTGGGGGCGGCGGAGCATCGGGAGGCGGGTGGTCACCCGGTCCCGTCGTGACGCGGCCCGCCGGGAGCTGATCCGGGCGGCGGAGGGGAAGGCGCCGTGGATCAGCAGGGGTTCGGCCAGCTCGGCCCGGTAGCAGTCCTGGGCGCCGGTCGGATCCGGGAACCAGCACAGCTCCCTTCCGCTGCCGGCGGGCGGCCGCACCCAGCCCCCCGCCGAGTCGTCCCACTCAGGGCCGGGGCGGCCGAGGCCGTCGTGGTGCTGCCGGGCGCAGGCGGGCCCCCCGGTGCCCGACGAGGCCACCCGGATCTCCTCGACCGAGTCGAGGCGGTCGGCGGCATGGCGGACCAGCACGCACGACAGGCCGGGGGAGAACCCGGCTCCGGCCACGAGCACCCGCCCGGCGCGGCCGGCGCGGGGCCCGAGGGTCAGCAGCTCCTCGATCTCGGTCAGGGAGTCGGTCGTGGCCACGACGTGGGCCCCGGCGTCCAGGGCGGCGGCGGCCCGGTCGGGCTGATCGCCGCCACACAGCACCACGGCGTCGGGCGCCGAGGAGAGGACCTCGGCCCACGGCGCCACCCGGGCGGGACCGCCTATGGCCCCGCGGACCTCCTCGGCGCGCGCCGCGTCGGCGCTGGTTAGGATCAGCTCGTCCGGAAGCCCGAGGGCGTGCACCTGGCGGGCGGCACGCGCTCCCACCGCACCGAGGCCAACCACCGCGAAACGGGTCATTCCGGGCCCGCCCTACCTGAGATCGGGACCGGACAGCTCCCGCCAGGCCCCCGAGCTCGGCGGCGGCGGCGGTTGCCGCACGACCAACCGCAGGGCCGAGGCGATGGCGCCCGCCACGCCCAGCGCCACCATCGCCCTGCGCAGCGCCCTCACCGCCGGGACTATACGGGCGCCCCTGTCCAGGCCGCGCTCCGCCGCCACAGCTCCGCCCCCAGCTCGGCGGTGGCGGAGCGGCCGGGCGGACGGGGGGAGCAAGCGTCGTAGTAGGCACCGGTGTCCCCGGCCAGGTCGGGGGCGGTGGCGCAGAACACGGTGGTGCGGGCCCCCTCCTCGGGCGTGCGCATGAACACCCGCTTCATCACGGCCCGGAAGGGCCAGGGCACCCGCTTCCAGATGTTCGACGCGATGGCGCCGGGGTGCAGCGAGTAGGTGGTGACCCCGCTGGCCTGGAGACGCCGGCCCAGCTCGGCGGAGAAGACGACGTTGGCGAGCTTGGACACGGCGTACTCCGGCATCCCGGTGAAGCTGCGGGTCGGGCGGCGCACCGCGTCCCAGTCGATGCCGCCGGCCTGGTAGTGGGCCACGCTGGCCACGGTGACGACCCGGGCGGGGGCGCTGGCCCGCAGGCGCGGCAGCAACAGCGCCGTGAGAAGGAAATGCCCGAGGTGGTTGGTGCCGAAGGCCAGCTCGAACCCACCGGGGGTGAGCCCCCGCTGGCCGGCCACCCCCGCGTTGTTGACGAGGACGTGGAGGGACTCGTCGGTGGAGAGGAACCGCTCGGCGCCGGCCCGGACGGACGCCGGATCCCTGAGGTCGAGGGGCAGGAAGGCGGCCCGGCCGGGGCCGGCCAACGACTCGATCTCGGCGAGGACAGGACGGGTGCGCTCCTCCGATCGGCCGGCCAGGTGAACCCGGGCCCCCCGGCGCGCCAGCTCCACGGCGGTGGCGCGGCCGATGCCGCTGTTGGCCCCGGTGACGAGGACGGTCCGGCCGGTGAGCTCGGGGCTCACCCCAGGACCTTGCGGGGATGGTGCCCGTCGACGTAGCCGAGAAACGGCGGATAGATGTTGTAGCCCAGCAGCTCCTGCAGCCGCTCGGGCAAGGTGTTGGCGACCTCGCGGGGCACGGCCAGGCAGTGGTTCTCCTGCGGACGCAGCCACGCCGAGACGTACTCGAGGATCACCCCCAGCCGGGGCCGGTCGGTCCGGTTGGCCCCCCCGCCGTGCCACAGGTTGCCCAGATAGATCATGGCGGACCCGGCGGGCATGGCCGCGACGACGGTGTCCTCCCCGGCCGGGGTCCGGCCCGGCTCCCACCGGTGACTCCCGGGGATCAGCCGGGTGGCGCCGTTCTCATCGGTGAAGTCGTCGAGGGGCCAGATGCTGTTGACGACCACCGGCGGGTGCGGCTCGGGGAGCGGGTAGACGCCCTCGTCCCGGTGGATGGTCTGGGCCACCTCTCCCGGCCCGATCTGGATGGCCACCGGCGCGCTCAGCTGGTAGTGGCCGAGGACCCGGTCGAGCACTCCCAGCAGGAGCGGGTCAACGGCGACCGTGTCGAAGGTCCGCGTCTTGGCGAACAGGGCGTACACCCGCCGGGTGGTGAAGCCCTCGAAGCTGTTGCGGCCGGTGGGGGTCCGGGCCAGCACGCCGAGGAGGTCCTCCCGCGCCGCCTCCACCTCTGCGGGACCCAGGGCATCCGGGACGATCACGTAGCCGTCGGCCAGGAGCCGGTCGCTCAGCTCATCCACGCTGGGACCGCTGGTGACGCCCGACATCGGGTGCGAGGCTACCCGGCCGGCCCCGGGTCCCCACCAGGGGCCCGGTACTGTCCGCTCCCGGCATGCTCGGCACCGCGCCCACGATCGTCCGTCTGTCCCTACACGTCACCGCCGCCGCCGTGTGGGTGGGCGGGCAGCTCACGCTCGGCGGCCTGGTGCCGACGCTGCGGAGGGCGGCGCCGGAGGCGACCGCGGCGGTGGCGAGACAGTTCGCCCGGTTGGCGTGGCCCGCCTACGTCGTGCTGCTCGGCACCGGGATCTGGAACGTGTCCGCCAGCGATCCGTCCCGGCAGACCGGGGCGTGGAAGGCCGTGCTCTCGGCCAAGATCGTGGTGGCGGTCCTGGCCGGAGTCGCGGCCTTCGCCCATCAGCGGGTGACCGGCCGGAGGGGGATCGCCATCTGGGGCGCCCTGGCCGGGCTCAGCTCGCTCAGCGCCCTCGTGGTGGGAGTGGCGCTGAGCGGCTGAATCCCCCCCTGGTCCGTTCGCTACTGCGTGGCGGACATGCCCAGGATGGCGGTGCCGTCGTGCTTACCGGCGCCCGATCCCAGGAACGGAGCGTTGCCGAAGGTGAACACCCCTCCGTCCCGGGCCACCAGGGCATAGCCCCCGGCGGGAGTGGGCGGGGGCGGCCCACCGGCAGGGGGCGGGCCGGCGAACGGCCGCTCCGGCCCGAGAACGATCCCGACCACCGGGGCCGCCAGGTGGAGGTTCCCGGTCGAGCCGTAGAAGTGGGCGTCTCCGAAGGTGAACACGCCACCGTCGGCGCCCACCAGGTAGTAGCCGCCGTCGGTCGGGCTGCCCGCGATGCCGACGATCGGCGGGCTCAGGTGCTTCCCGCCCAGCGAGCCGTGGAAGCGGGCGTCACCGAAGCTGAAGACGCCGCCGGTGGCCGAGACCAGCCAGTACCCGTCGCCCGTGGACGTGACGGCCATCCCGACGATCGGCGCCGTGAGGTTCTGGGAAGGCAGCGACCCGAGCTTCTGGGCGTCACCGAAGGGGTACACGACCCCGTTCCGGGTGAACAGGTAGTAGCCGATGCCGCCGGTGCTGTTCCCGTTGGCCGGCGTCGCCACGATCCCGGCCACGGGGGACGCCGGCTTGACGCCGGTCGACAGCAGGGATCCCGAGCTGGTGGCGTCACCGAAGTCGTACACCGCCCCCGCCGTCGTGGCGATCCAGTAGCCGTTGTCGTCCCGGCTGGCGGCCATCCCGACGACCGAGCCGAAGGTCCGGATGCCCGAGCCGGGGATGGAGCCGGTGTACTGCGCCCGCCCGAGAGTGAGGATCCCCCCGTCGGAGCCGACCATCGTGTCGCCTGCGAAGGGGTCCGGCTTGTGGAAAACGGCCACCCCACCCGGGGTCACGCTGATGTTGTTGGCGCCGATGTGCAGGCCCGGTGTGCTCCCTTTGATCCAGATCGCGTAGTACTGCTGGTTGATCGTGTTGCCGGACAGGGTCGTGTTGCTCACGACCGGGACGGCGCCCGGAGGACCGCCCTCGGCCTGGATGGCGATGCCGGTCAGCTCGGGCGGACCGAAGGGAGTGGCCCAGTGGTTGAGCGAGACGTTGTTGCCCGTGATCACGGTTCCGTCGATCACGTCACCGGGGGCGTTGGCGTGGAGCACGATACCGGCCAGGGCCGACCCCACGATGTTGTTCCCGGAGATCGTGGTGGCGGTGTTGGAGACCCCCGGGCCGTCACCGGCCAGGACGATCTGGCCCACGAAGACCCCTGTCGGCCCCACCTCGCCCGGGTGACCCACGATCTGGTTGTTCGTGACGGTGATGTGGTCGGTCCCGCCCCCGGCGTTGTAGCCGGCCACGACCAGGTCACAGCCCGAGCCGATGTTGTTGGGCAGATTGTTCCCGGTCACCGTGTCGTTGACGGACTTGACCGGCTGGGCCGGGCCGGGATTGGGGGCTCCGGGCGTGGTCGGCCCGTCGTCGTTGACCCCGATGGCGCCGTCGTCCACGTTGTTCTGGACGGTGTTGTTCTTGATGGTGGAGTTGCTGACCCCGTCGATCTGGAGGGCCTTGTCCTCGTTGAGCTTGCTGTTGGGGTGAAGACCGTTGTTCTGGACTGTGGAGCCGGAGACGGTCAGCCCGCTCGTGTCCTGGGCGTAGATGCCGTGCGTGTTGGCGTTGCTGACGGTCGTACCGGTGATGCTCACGCCGGTTGCCGTCGGGCCGACGTAGATGCCGATGTCACATCCCGTGGCGTCGACCGTCTGGTTGGCGATGGTCTGAGCGGCGGTGGCCACCAGGGCCGCCGTCAATCCGGTCGCACCCGCCGGGGCGCACGTGGCGGCCTGGGCGGCACTGCCCGGTAGCGCCACCACCGCCCCTGCCGCCGCTACCAGTGACCCGATCGCCGCACGCGTGAACCTGGTCCTCAACATCTGCCTCCCTCGCCGATGAACCCTCTGCACCCAGACAGCCGGGCAAGTGCATCGCGGCCGGCACCCCGTGTCAAGGGGTCGGAGGGCAGATTGGTTGCACCGAGGACCGGTTCGGGCCGTTTGTCCTCAGGGGTCGTT
>DASUHN010000315.1 GCA_036273495.1 Acidimicrobiales bacterium
CCCTGGTGCCACACCTCGCGCCCGGTCTCGTCGAGCTCGGCGCCCGCGCCCGAGTCGGAGCGGGCCCGGTAGCGCGTCTCCTGGTCCCCACCCCGCAGGTAGCCGATCACCCCCCAGCAGCCGTGGTGGTGCACGCCGGACGACGTTCCCTCGGGAAACACGACGGCGAGAACGTGGAAGCGACCGGCGGGGTCGGCGTGGAGGAGATTCCCGACCGCGCCCCCGTCGAGATCGGCGCACGCCTCCTCGGGCACGGCGCCCGGCTCCGCCAGCAGACCCGCCAGGGCCGGGCGGATGGCCTCGGCCCGCGACCGCTCCCCGTCCAGGTCGGGGTCGGCGAGGGCGGCCTCGACCGCCGCCACCAACCGGTCGAGGGCGGGGGTGCGGGGGTAGGGCGAAGCGGGGCCGGCGGGCATGGGACCATGCTGGCCCAGAAGAGCATGCTGGCCCAGAAGAACATGCTGGCCCAGAAGGACATGGGGGCGGAGACGAAGTAGCTTCGCCCGCTCGATGGGGGAGGCGCTGCCGCTGGAACGGCGGGTGGCGCTGTGCCACGCCCCCACCCCCCTCGAGCCCATGGACCGCCTGGCGGCGTGGCTGGGGCTGCCCGAGGGCACCCTGGCCGTCAAGCGCGACGACTGCACCGGCCTGGCGGGCGGGGGCAACAAGGCCCGCAAGCTCGAGTACCTGTGCGCCGACGCCCTCGCCGCCGGCTGCGACGTCCTCGTGACCGGCGGGGGGCGCCAGAGCAACCACGTCCGCATGACCGCGGCCGCCGCCAACAAGCTCGGCATCGACGCCACCGTCGTCCTGGCCGGCGGGCGCCCCCGCCACCCGACCGGCAACGTGGTCCTGGACCACCTCCTCGGCCCCGAGATCGTGTGGGCCGGGGACCTCGACTACTACGAGACCGAGGCCGCCATCGACGGCGAAGCCGCCCGTCTCCGCCTCGCCTCCCGCCGCCCCTACGCCATCCCGGTGGGAGGCGCGTCCCCCGTCGGTGCCCTCGGCTACGTGCAGGCCGGCATCGAGCTGCTCGGCCAGGACCCCGACGTCGACGTGGTGGTGGTGGCCGACGGTTCCGGCGGCACCCACGCCGGCCTGGCCGCCGCCCTCGGGAACCACGACCGGGTGCTCGGCGTCGATGTCGGCACCCGCCCCGACCTCGACGAGCGGGTGCCGGAGAAGGCGGCCGAGGTGGCGGACCTGGCCGGGATGCAGGCCCCGGACGGGCGGTGCGTGATCGACCACGCCCGCTTCGGCGCCGGCTACGGCGCCATGACCGACGAGACCCGCCGGGCCCTCGACGCCGCCGCCCGCCTCGAGGGCCTGGTGCTCGACCCGGTGTACACGGGCAAGGCGATGGCGGGTCTCATCGCCGCGGTGGGCGCCGGCCGCATCCGGGCCGGCCAGCGGGTGGTGTTCCTGCACACCGGGGGCATGCCGGCGCTGTTCGCGTCGGCCTACGCCGAGTGGATCGCTAACGCATAGCGGCGGGTACCCGGGTCCTTCGGACCACGCCCGCCGCGTGCCTTGGGGCCCCGACCCCACGGCGGCCCTCCTATCGGCGCCGGTGGATCCCTTGCATCAATCCATCCAGTCGGGAGCGGCCTCGAGAAGGAAGCGGCTGACCGCCAGGCAGCGGTCGAAGGTCTCGCACATCAGCTCCTCCCCCGAGAGCACCCGGGCCAGGGACACCTGCTGATGGGCCACGATGTTGAGGCGGCGGTCGGCGGCGTCGGTGGCGGAGGCGAACGAGTCGATGGCCGAGACCTCGAGCGGGAGCTCGATCCCGCCCACCCCGGCGAGGTCGATGGCCAGCCGGAGAAGGTCGGGCCCCTTCTGCAGCGGCGGCAGCTGCCACGTGAAGTCCAGGGGGAAGTGGAAGCGGTCGGGCGGCTCCTTCTCCTCGGGCAGGTCCACGACCAGGTCCTCGAAGGACAAAAGGACCCGGGGGTCGACCTCGAGGGCCAGGTGGAGGTCGATCGGCCCCCCGCAGCCCTCCTCGGGATGCAGGTCCACCTCCCACACCTGGCGCAGCGAGTAGGTCTCGACGAAGTGGCGCTCGTCGTGGACGTGGAAGCCGTGGTCGACGGCGTGGTCCTTGAGCTCGGCCACGTACCCGGCGACGTCGATTACCGCCATGGGGCAAGCCTATGTTCGATCCCCGCCGGGTCCCCCACGCCCCGGCTCCCCCGCCGGGCGGGTCCCGGCCCCGCCGGCGGCCGCCCATCTGGTTTGCTGGCGGGGTGGACGACGGCACCCTGCTCGACGTCCTGCACGCCACCGTGGACGCCGTCTCCGCCGCCTTGGCCGGGGTGGACGACTGGGGGCCGGCCGGGACGCGGGCAGGCCAGTACCGCTCCGACCTGGTCGCCGACGCCGCCGCCCTCGGGGTCCTGACCGGGGCGGGCCTGGGCGTCCTGTCGGAGGAGTCGGGGCTGACCGAGCCCGACCGGGATCTGCTCGCGGTCCTCGATCCGCTCGACGGCTCCACCAACGCCTCCCGGGCCCTTCCCTGGTACGCCACGAGCATCTGCGTCCTCGACGCCGACGGCTGCCGGGCCGCCGTGGTGGCCAACCTCGCCAGTGGCCGCCGCTACCAGGCGGCCCGGGGGGCGGGAGCGACCTGTGACGGACGCCCCCTGGTCCCGTCGGGCCGGAAGCAGGCGGCGGGGGCCCTGGTCGCGGTGTCGGCGCTGCCCCGGGCCCACCCGCCCTGGGGCCAGACCCGGTCCCTCGGGGCATCGGCCCTCGACATCTGCCTGGTGGCCGAGGGGGTCCTCGACGCCTTCTGCGACAACGCCGCCGACGCCCACGGCCCGTGGGACTACCTGGGGGCGGCCCTGGTGTGCAGGGAGGCGGGAGCAGCGGTGGCCGACGCCCAGGGCCGGGACCTGGTGACGAGGGAGCACCGGGGCCGGCGGACGCCGGTGGCGGCCGCCACCCCCGAGCTGCTCGAGGAGATCGTCCGCTTCCGGACGGGGGCCGGCGGGCCCCCCGCCCGTTAAATCGATTGACGCCCGGCCTCGGATCGTGATGCAGTACCACTGTCGGCACCTCGGGCCGGCGCGCGAGCACGAAGGACAGGGGCGCATGCAGCAGACGTGGTGGACCATGAAGCCGAAGGGCACTCATGGCACCGCGGCGCGCCCGTGTGGGCATTTTGCCGCTGCCATGTCCGCCCGGTTCGGCGCCTACGGCACCGTTGATCTCGGCATCAACGCCACCGCCGTGCGGCCCGGGGCCTCCTGGAAGGGGAAGACTGGATAGGCCAGTCACCAACCAGAGGAAAGGCCCCCAGGCCGCCGGCACCAGCCGGCGGCCTTTCTGTTTCTCCCGGATCAGCCCTCAACACCGAAAGGGGACGGCCAGATGCTGGCCCAGCAGGGGAACACGACATACGAAGAGGTTTCGGAGGTCACCGACTGGTCCGCGGTGGTCTGGGACCAGGCCGCGTGCCGGAGCGACGGGGGCACGCTCGTGGATCTGTTCTTCTCCGAACAGCTCGACGACATAGCCCGGGCCAAGACGATCTGCCGGACCTGCCCGGTGATGGAGCCCTGCCTCGAAGGGGCCAGGGAGCGCCGGGAGCCCTGGGGCGTGTGGGGAGGCCAGCTGTTCATGAACGGCGTGATCCTCCCCTACAAGCGCAAGCGGGGTCGGCCGCCGAAGCACCTTTCGGTGGCGGCCCTGGGCGCCTGACCGCCCCGACCCGGGGTCAGGAAACCCCGGTCGCAGGGAGGGGCGTGGGGCAGCCGAGCGTGGTCGCCGGCCGCCCTGCGCCCTTTCCGTCAAACGGGAGGCGCCGGCCCTTCCGCCGGCCGGTCCCCCGAGCTGCGTCAGGCGGCGGCGCCGACCTCGCTCGTGCAGAACGCGCAGCGGCGGGCCTGGATCGGGATGCTGCTCAGGCACTCCGGGCACTCCCGGGTCAGCGACTCCGTCTCCACATCGGTCCGCCGGCGCGCCATCAGGGTGTTCACCGGCCGCACGACGAAGAAGAAGACGGCGGCGGCGATGATCACGAACGAGATGATGTCGTTCAGGAACTGTCCGTAGGAGAACACGCTGTGGCGGACGGTCACCTTGAGGGAGGAGAAGTTGACCTTCCCCGGAATGGTGACCAGTGGGGTCAGCAGGTTCTTCACGAACGACGCGACGACCGTTCCGAAGGCGGCGCCGATGACGATGCCCACGGCCAGGTCGACGACGCTGCCCCGCAGGATGAATGCCTTGAAGTCTTTGAGCATGCCCTCGAGGGTACCGACGCACTCAAGGCCCTGCCAGGGTCCCGCCGGCAGGGCGGCTATGGCACGATGCGGCCATGGGGGGTGACAAGGGGCGCGCCCCCGGCCCGGTGGGAGACGCCGACATCGCTCGGCTGTCCGAGGCCGACCACGACGAGCTGTTCTCCGCCTTCTCGCGGATCGTCGAGGACCGCGACGGCTTCCCCCAGGAGCCGCCGCTCTCCCGGACCGACTTCGACGACTACTGGCTGGCCCACTCGACGGCGGTGGTCCGGGCCCGGGTCGGCGGCGAGCTGGCCGGCGCCTACTACCTGAAGCCGAACTTCGTGGGGCGGGCGGCCCACATCGCCAACGCCGGGTATTTCGTGGTGGCCGGGTTCCGCGGCAGGCGTCTCGGGCGGGAGCTGATCGTCCACTCCCTCGACGAGGCCCGCCGGGTGGGCTTCGATGCCCTCCAGTTCAACCTGGTCTTCGAGTCCAACCCGGCCCGCCGGTTGTACGAGGAGCTGGGCTTCCAGGTCGTGGGGCGGATACCCCGGGCGGTCGATGGCGAGGACGCCCTGATCTACTGGCGTGCCCTCTAGGCCAGAGGGCTTACGCTTCAGATTCCGGGCGCTTAGCTCAGTTTGGTCAGAGCAGCTGGCTTACAACCAGCAGGTCGGGGGTTCGAGTCCCTCAGCGCCCACTCGCCGCTGCCCCGGCGCGGGCCGATCAGGAAGGAAGCGGATTGGAAGACACGATCGACCTCGTCGACGGGGCCTTCTGGGGCCGAAACCCGCAGGAGGAGCTGACCTGGTTGCGGAACAACGCCCCCGTCTGGCGG